>WRLJ01000150.1 GCA_009777685.1 Oscillospiraceae bacterium
GAGCCCGTCTGATCCCGCCCCGGGTCCCCCGGGCGCCGGGTGATGTACGGCGGCAGCGGCATTCCCCCCAGGGCGGCCAGCCGCTCCGTAAAGACGCCCTCACAATCAAAGCGCAGCAGGCGGACGCCGCCGCCGCGCGCCTCCAAAACCTCCGCGCGCAGGACGTTCCCGCCCGTGCCGAAGGTCAGGCGTTCGCCGGGACGGATGCGTTTGGCGGGCTTGGCCAGGGCTTCCCAGACATTCGTCGTTTCCTCCCGCAGCAGCAGCAGCTCCGCCGCGCCGCCGGACCGGCGCGTCCCGATCAGGCGCGCGGGCAGCACGCGGCTGTTGTTGAGAACCAGACAGTCCCCCGGCCGGAGCAGCTCCGGCAGATCGGAAAACAGCCGATGCTGAAAAGCGGGGCGCGCGTCCGCGTCCCGCCCCTTGGGAATTACCATCAGACGGCTGCCGTCACGGCGTTCCGGCGGCATCTGCGCAATCAGCTCCTGGGGAAGCTCGTACCCAAAATCGCGGGTCTTCATCATCGCGGATCACGACGCTCCTTTTTCCACCGTTACGCCCGTATAGTAAAACGTGAGGATTTCCTGATAGGTAAAGCCCTTTTCCGCCATGTGCAGCGCGCCCCACTGGCTCATGCCCACATTATGCCCGTTCCCGCGCCCGTTGACCACATACACGCCCGGCAGTTCGCCGCCTCGCTCCGGTTTCGGCAGTTCCCCCACGCCCGACGCCGAACGGATATACAGATCCCCGCCCAGGGGCATCTGGGACAGTTCGCCGTTCTGGCCGATGATCCAGACCCTGTCGTCCTCGACCGCCTCCAATGTCCCGCCCGCGCCGATCGCCACCAGTCCGGTCAGCGAGCCGCCGACCGAGTAGCGCTGGCTGGGAAACCCGATGAACGTGCGCGTCCTCTCGCGGGCAAAGGTAAAGCTCTGGCCGGCGGCGTCCACCATGGTAATTTCCATCACGTTGCCCATGCGCGTATACGCGGACACATAGAAATCCACGATGCCCGCGTTGGCAAAGCCCCTCTGCGTCAGGTGGTCGGACAGCGCGGCGTTGTCCGTTGTACGGCTCCAGCGCCCGTTGGAGATGCGCGTGATGTCCTCGTGGATGTCAAACACGCCCCGCAGATATTCGAGTCTTGAGCCCCAGACGTTCTCCGAGTCCTCCGTCGCGCCGCCGCTGCTGGCGGAATAGACCGTATCGCACAGCATCCCCCGGTAGGTCACATATTCGCCGTATGTCTCGTCCACAGCCCGGTCGGAGTTGGCGTTGGCGCGGTTGGCGCCCCGGTAGACCTGACAGTGCACGGTATTGCAAATGTTAAAGCCCGCGCTGGTGTGCTTGTTGATGTTGCGCCTGGCGTAGGTACGCGCCGCCACGGACTGCGCCTTCAGCGCCTCCAGATGCCAGCTCGCGCTCATTTCGTAGGGGATGACGCCCTTGATGTACTCCTGCATATCCACGAGGTTGATGACCGTAATGTTGTTCTCCTCGCGGCGCGAGTATTCAAACAGCCCCGTATAGCGGTAGTCGCGGAACCAGGTCTGCGGTCTTTCCTCGCCCGTGATGTCCGGCGCGACGACCAGGGACTGATCCAGCCCGCCGGAATCGTACTGGAAAATAATATCGTTTGTGCCCGTAACCACGACGGAAATGCAGTAGCGGCTGCCGGTCTTCTTCGAGGCGATGTTCTGGGAGCTGGCAACGTAGCTGTTGACCCGCACGCCCCACGCGCCCTTTTCATAGTAAACGAACGCTGTCTGCCCGGCGGCGCGCAGCTCGGCGGCGCGCGTCTCCGCCTCCGCGCGCGAAGGCTTCAGCCCGTCCTCGTCGTGGAAGCTACCGATCAGAATGTCGGTGGTGACGGAATCGGAATAGGTATTCGTTCCGGTGACCCAGACGTCCCGGTTTTTGATCATCGAGATTTTCCGTTCCTGCGTCCTTCCGACCTCCACAAAATGCCCGTTCTCCAGATAGCCGAACCGATAGCCGGAGCCGGTGTGGTTTTCCAGATTGACGCCCGGCAGCGCGTTCGCGCCGAACAGCAGGCCGGCGCGGATGGCGGGATTGGCCTCCAGAGCCAGCGCCGCGGGCGGTATGGCCGCCAGCAGGGCGGCGGTCAGCAACAGGGACAGCATCCGAATTTTTCGCTTCATTTTTATCCTCCGCATTTGACATGCCGGTATCGCGTATGCTAGAATGGCGGGTAAGGCACATTCGGCCCCCGGAATGGCAGGACCGGCCGTAATCCCCATCATATCACAGCATTCGGCATTTTTCAAGCCGCAGATCAAGAACAGGAGAGGGTTTCTATGAAAGCGTACAACGTCGGTGTCCTGGGCGCTACAGGCATGGTCGGCCAGCGGTTCATTTCGCTGCTGGACGGTCACCCGTGGTTTACCGTAACCTCCGTGGCGGCCAGCCCCCGGAGCGCGGGCAAATCCTACGGCGAGGCCCTGCAAGGCCGCTGGTACATGGATTCCCCCGTCCCGGCGTCCCTGCGTTCGCTGACCGTGCTGGACGCGCAGGCCGACATGAAACGGATGGCCGGCGAGGTTGATTTCGTGTTTTCCGCCGTGGATATGAAGAAAGACGAGATTTACAGGCTGGAGGAGGACTACGCGCGCCTGGACTGCCCCGTGGTGTCCAACAACTCGGCGCACCGGGCCACGCCCGACGTGCCGATGGTCATCCCGGAGGTCAACCCCGAGCATCTGGGTGTGATCGAGAGCTTCCGAAAGCGGCTGGGCGTTACGCGCGGGCTGATCGCCGTGAAGTCCAACTGCTCGCTGCAAAGCTATGTACCCGCCCTGCACCCGCTGCTGGACTTCGGCCTGGAGCGCGTTCTGGTCTGCACCTATCAGGCCATATCGGGAGCCAGCAAAACCTTTGAGACCTGGCCCGAGATGGCCGACAACGTGATCCCCTACATCGGCGGCGAGGAGGAAAAATCGGAGCAGGAGGCGCTGAAGCTGTGGGGGACGCTGGAAAACGGGAAAAACATCCCCGCCTCCGCGCCCGCCTTTACCGCCCACTGCGTCCGCTTCCCGGTCAGCGACGGGCACATGGCCGCCGTCTTCGCCTCGTTTGCCCGAAAGCCCGGCCTGGATGAAATTCTGAACCGCTGGGAGACGTTCCAGGGCGTGCCGCAGCGGCTGGCCCTCCCCTCCGCGCCGAAACGGTTTTTGCGTTACTTCGCGGATCCCGACCGGCCCCAAACCGCCTCGGAGCGGTCCCTGGAAAACGGCATGGCGGTCAGCGCGGGCCGCCTGCGCGAGGATACGCAGTACGATATCAAGTTCATCTGCCTCTCGCACAACACCATCCGCGGCGCGGCGGGCGGCGCCATCCTGCTGGCCGAGCTGCTGTGCGCCCAGGGCTATATGTAAATTCACCCCAATATAAGGAGGCCGTCTATCATGAAAACCCCGGTGTTTTCCGGCTCCGCCGCCGCCCTTGTCACACCGTTTAAGCCAAAGGGCATCGACTTTGACAAGCTGGGCGAGCTGATCGACTACCAAATCGCAAACGACACCGCCGCGCTGGTCATCAACGGGACCACGGGCGAGGCCTCGACCCAGAGCATCCCCGAGCATCTGGCCGTCATTGAGTACGCCGTGCGCCATACCGCCGGGCGCGTGCCGGTCATCGCGGGCACAGGCTCCAACGACACCGCCGACGCCGTCACGATGAGCCAGAGCGCCGAGCGCTCCGGCGCGGACGCGCTGCTGGTCGTCTCCCCTTATTACAACAAAACCTCCCAGCGCGGCCTGATCGCGCATTTCAACACCGTCGCCGACAGCGTCTCCATCCCGGTCATTCTCTATAACGTCCCCGCCCGCACCGGTATGACCTTTACGGCGGAGACCTACAAGGCGCTGTCCGCCCACCCGAACATCGCGGGCGTGAAGGAAGCCTCCGGCGACTTTTCGCTGATCGGCCGAACCCGCGCGCTCTGCCCGGAGGATTTCACCATCTGGTCCGGCAACGACCAGGAGATCATCCCGATCATGAGTCTGGGCGGCAAAGGGGTCATCAGCGTGGCGGCCAATATCATCCCCCGCGAGATCGCGCGGATGACGCGGCTCTGGCTGGAGGGAAAACCCGAAGAAGCGGCCGCGCTCCAGCTCCGCTACTTTGACCTGATCGAAAAGCTGTTCATCGAGGTCAACCCCGTCCCCGTCAAGAACGCGATGAACCTGCTCGGTTTCGGCGCCGGGCCGCTGAGGATGCCGCTGATCGACCTGGCTCCCGCCAACCGGGACATTCTGATAGAAGCCATGAAAAATGTCGGATTAGAGATAAAATAGTCGATTGTCACCCGTTATGACATACATTGATACCAGAGAGAATGTGCGTTTATGTTGAACATCTTACTGCGCGGCTGCAACGGGCGTATGGGGCGCGCCGTTTCCGCCATCTGCGAAGGACGCTCCGACACCGTGATCGCGGCGGGTCTGGACACGGCGCCGGGCCGGCACTTCGCCTATCCCGTGTACGCCCTTCCGGCGGAGTTCCGGGGCAAGGCCGACGCCGCCATCGACTTTTCCCGCCCGGAGGGCATCGAAGCCTTTCTGGACTACTGCGTCCGCCGCCGCCTGCCGCTGGCGCTGGCCACCACCGGCTTTGACGCGGAGGCCCAGACGCGCATCGAGGCGGCTTCGCGGCATATTCCGGTCTTCCAGTCCGGCAACATGTCGCTGGGCGTCAACCTGCTGACCGATCTGGTGCGCCGCGCCGTCTCTGTTTTGGGCGAGGAATATGACGTTGAGATCATCGAGCGCCACCACAATCAAAAGCTCGACGCTCCCAGCGGAACCGCGTACATGCTGTTCGGCGCCGCGTCCGAGGCCCTGCCCTACGACCCGGAGCCGTGCTATCACCGCCATCAGCGCCGGGTCCCGCGTCCCGCCCGCGAAATCGGGATGCACGCCGTCCGCGGCGGCACCGTCGTGGGGGAGCACGAGGGCATTCTGGCGGGCCGCGCCGAGGTCATCACCCTGT
>WRLJ01000151.1 GCA_009777685.1 Oscillospiraceae bacterium
GTCTGCTGGAGGGCGCGGACGCGACCGTCGTCACCTACGGCGCCGCCGTCAGCACGGCCCTGGAAGCGGCGCGGATTCTTGAGCGGCGCGGTGTGCGGGCCGGTATCGTGAAAATCTGCCGCCTGAAGCCCCTGGACGCGGAGGGGATACGGCTTTTCCTGCGGGGGCGCGTTTATTTGCTGGAGGAAAACGCGGGGATTCTGTGCCGCCACCTCCCCGGCGCGGCCTTGAATACGGGGGATCGCTATGTCCCGCACGGGACCCGGGAGGAGCTGCTGCGCTACTGCGGAATCGACGCGGCGAGCGTCGCGGACCGGATATACGACGACTGTCAGAATTGACATGTATCTGACGGAGCGGGGCGTGATCGGCTCGCCCGTGACGGGCGGAGACGGAAATCAGGAATTTTTGATGCTATTGAGGAAAGACATGCCATGAAAACAGTGCTTTTGTTTCCCAACGAAAATAAGGACGCCGGCTTGACCGTCACGCGCGCCGCGGTGTCCGTCCTGCGCGGCCTGGGGATGACATGCCTGATCCCCGACGCCCTGGCGGGACTGGACAGCGGCGCGGAAGCGCGGCCTTTGGACGAGGCCCTGGAAAGGGCGGAAATGATCATCAGCGTCGGCGGGGACGGCACGCTGCTGCGCGCGGCGCGGGCCGCGATGAGACGCGGTCTGCCCCTGCTGGGCATCAACGCGGGACGCACGGGTTTTCTGACGGAGCTGGAGCGCGACGAGACGCATCTTCTCAGCCGCGTGGCCGCGGGCGATTATTCGATTGACTGCCGCGCGCTGCTGGAGACCACCTTGATGCGAAAGAGCGAGGAAACCGGGCTTGCGCTTGCCTTGAACGACGTGGTCGTTACGCGCGGCGGATGCGCGCAGGCGATGATGATCGACCTGCTTGTTGACGGGCGCGTGATGAGCTCATTGCTGGCGGACGGTCTGATCGTGGCCACGCCGACCGGTTCGACCGCGTACAGCATGAGCGCCGGCGGCCCCGTCGTCGAGCCGGACGCCGATTGCATCGTGGTCACGCCGATCTGCCCGCACGCGCTGTATGCGCACTCCTTTGTACTGTCCGCGCGGCGGGAGCTGGTTTTGCGCCCCCTGCGTCTGGAGGAAAGACCCGCCTTTGTGACGGTGGACGGCGCGAAACCGGTGGATCTGGAGCCCGGCGACCGGCTTCGTGTCCGCCGCTCCGCGCGCGTCGTTGAAATCGTGCGCTTGAAGGAACGGCATTTTTACGATGTGATCAGCGATAAACTGAAGGACAGGTGATGGATGATGAAGGTACAGCGTCAGCAGAAAATTTTGGAAATTGTGGAGTCTGGCCCTGTCGAGACGCAGGAGGAGTTGGCCGGGCGTCTGGAGGCCTGCGGCTTTTCCTGCACGCAGGCCACCATATCGCGCGACATCAAGGAGCTGCGCCTGGTCAAGGTTCTCGGGGCCGGCGGCCGGTACCGCTATATGGTGTCCGGCGCGGCGGAGGGCGCGTTTCTGGAACGCCTGCGCGATATTTTCCGGAAAAGCGTGACAAGCTGTGAGGCCGCGCAGAACATCGTGGTGCTGAAAACCCTGCCGGGGCTGGCTTCGGCGGCCTGCGCCGCGCTGGATACCATGAATATAGAAGCGCTGGCGGGAACGCTGGCGGGCGACGATACGGCGTTTCTGGTTCTGCGCACCAACGGGGACGCGGACAAGCTGGTGGAGGAAATTCAGAGGATTCTGAGGTAGCTTGCGGCCCACGCCGGAGCCTGTACCGTAAAGGGGGTTGTCACGGGTTGTTGTCTGTACTGCGCATCGAAAACATCGCCGTCATTGAAGCGGCGGATATCACCTTTGACGATCGCCTGAACGCCATGACAGGCGAGACGGGCGCGGGTAAATCCATCGTCATCGACGCGCTGGGCGCGCTGCTGGGCGCGCGCGCCTCCCGCGAGCTGATCCGGGCGGGCTGTGACAGGGCGCTGGTCAGCGCGGTGTTCTGCGGCGTCCCGGCCTCCGCCGGACCGGTTTTGCGTGAGCTGGGCGCGGAGCCGCAGGAAGAGCTGCTGGTCAGCCGCGAGCTGTTTCCGGACGGCCGCAATGTCTGCAAGGTGGCCGGCCGCCTGGTGACGGTCGCCCAGCTGCGGGAATTGGGGCTGTATCTGGCGCAAATCCACGGCCAGCACGACGCGCAGAGCCTGCTGGCCGACGAGCGCCACATCGGGTTTCTGGACGCCTTCGCGCGCACCGCCCTGACGGCCTACCGCGCCGCCTATAAGGAATGGACGGGGATTACCCGTGAAATCGGCGCTCTGCGGATGGATGAGGACGAAAAGGCGCGCCGCGCGGACGCCCTGCAATACCGTTTGGACGAGATTGAAAACGCCGCCCTGATCCCCGGCGAGGAAGGCGCGCTGCTGGAGCGCCGCAATCGGCTCCGCCACGCGCAGAAAATCACCGGGGCGCTGGACGCCGCCTACGCGGCGCTGTACGGCGACGAGGACCGGCCCGGGGCGATCGAGCTGCTCGACGGGGCCGCCGGCGCCCTCGCCGGCGCGGAGCGGTACAGCGAGGGCTTGGGCCCCGCCGCGCTCCGCCTGCGGGAAATTGGTTTTCAGGCGGAGGACGTGACCGAGGAGCTTCGCGCCCTGCGCGGGGAGATGGACGTACTGCCCGGAGAGGCCGAGACCGTGGAAAGCCGCCTGGAGCTGCTGCATAAACTGAAATCGCGCTTCGGCGCGCCGCCGGACGAGCTGCTGGAAAAAGCCGCCGAATGGCGGCGGGAGCTGGACGGCATTTTGTTTTCCGGCGAGACCCTGCGGAAGCTGGAGGAACGCCTTGCCGGGGCCGGGAAACGGCTGACGCTGGAGGCGGAAACGCTGACCGCCGCCCGCCAAAAGGCCGCCGCGCGGATGGAAAAACGGCTGGTGGCGGAGCTGGCGGAGCTGGATATGGCCAAGGTGCGCTTTCGGGTGGAGCTGGGCGCGGCGGAGCCGGGGCCGGACGGCGCCGACACGGTGCGGTTTTTGCTGTCGGCCAACCCCGGGGAGCCGCTCAAGCCGCTGTCCAAAACGGCGTCCGGCGGTGAGCTGTCGCGGATTATGCTGGCGATCAAAAACACCCTTTCCGACGGGGAGGAAGCGGTCACGCTCGTCTTTGACGAGGTCGACGCGGGGGTATCGGGCCGCGCGGCCCAGCGTGTGGCGGAAAAGCTCCGCAAGGTCGCCGCGCACCGGCAGGTGCTGTGCGTGACCCATCTGCTGCAGATCGCGGCGATGGCGGATACGCATTTCCGCGTCGCGAAGGGGGTGAGCGGCGATCGCACGATCACGTCGGTGGATCGCTTGGGCTATGAGGAAAGAGTCGAGGAGCTGGCCCGCATCACCGGCGGCAGCCGCATCGCGGAAGCGACGCGCGGCGGAGCGGCGGAGCTGCTGACCCAGGCGGAGGCCTGGAAGAAAGAATGGTAAAGGAATGAAACCGTTATGACAGTTTTTGAGGAATTAACCGCGCGCGGCCTGGTCGCCCAGACGACGGGGGAGGAGGCCGTGCGCGACATGCTCGACCACGGGAAGGCCGTCTTCTACATCGGCTTTGACCCGACGGCGGACAGCCTGACGGTGGGGCACTTTAACCCGCTGATCCTGATGCGCCATTTGCAGCGGGCGGGCAACAAGCCCGTCGCCCTGCTCGGCGGCGGCACGACGATGATCGGCGACCCGTCTGACCGGACGGACATGCGCTCGCTGATGGGAAAAGACCTGATCGACGCCAACGCCGGACGGTTTAAGGCGCAGATGTCCCGCTTTATCGACTTTTCCGATGGAAAGGCCATCATGGTCAACAACGCGGACTGGCTGCTGGATTTGAACTACGTCGATTTTATCCGCGATATCGGCGTGCATTTTTCCGTCAACCGGATGCTGACGGCGGAGTGCTACCGCTCGCGGCTGGAAAAGGGCCTGAGCTTTCTGGAGTTCAACTACATGCTGATGCAGAGCTACGACTATTTGTACCTGCATGAGAAATACGGCGTCAACCTCCAGTGCGGCGGGGACGATCAGTGGTCGAACATGCTGGGCGGGACGGAGCTGATCCGCCGCAAGCTGGGGCATGACGCCCACACGCTGACCATCCCGCTGCTGCTGACGCGCGAGGGCCAGAAAATGGGCAAGACGGCCCGGGGCGCGGTTTGGCTCGACCCGGAGAAAACCAGCGTGTACGACTTTTATCAGTATTTCCGCAACACCGCCGACGACGACGTGATCCCGTACCTCAAACGGCTGACCTTCGTGCCGCTGGAGGAAATCGCCGAAATGGAGGGCTGGCGCGGCCAGGAGCTGAACGCGGCCAAGGAGCGCCTCGCGCTGGAGCTGACGGCGCTGATTCACGGCGGGGAAGAGGCGCAAAAGGCCCAGGAGGCGGCCCGGGCGCTCTTTACCGGCGGCGGACGCCTGGACGACGTGCCCACGACCACGCTGGACTTTGCCTCCGAGCTAGGCGTGCTGGACGCGCTGGTGCGCTGCGGCCTCGCGGCCTCGAAGGGGGAGGGGAGGCGGCTGGTGGAGCAGGGCGGCCTGGAGCTTGACGGAAAGAAGGTCACCGACGTTCACGCCGTCATCGCCCGGGAGCAATGCGAAGGAGAAGGGCTGATGATCAAGAAGGGCAAGAAGGTTTACCACAGGCTGAGGGTACAATAGACGTCCTCGGAAACCCTGTTTTCATGCAGTGTGTTGTAACATCTAAAACATGACATCCTGTGTAGGGACGCCATATATGGCGTCCGCCGTTTCCTCCGACGCGCAAAATGGGGAAACACGGCGCGATGTGGGCATCGCGCCCTACGGTGTGTGCGGCCAGGCAAACGCGGTGCGTGGGGGAACACGGGCGGCAGATTGCCGCCCCTACAAAGAAAACCACCCTAACCAACCCATGCGGAGCAAAACTGTAAACGGTCGTCATGCACCCGGAAGAACGATACACTTGGAATACAACCAAACCAGAAACCGAGGCCAGGATA
>WRLJ01000152.1 GCA_009777685.1 Oscillospiraceae bacterium
AGTCTATCGGTCCAGGGACTGTCTTTCCAGCCGACCCCCCTCCAGCCGATCCGCCATCCCCTCCAAAATCCCGCGGCTTTGCAGAGAAACCAGTGTCATGGAGCGCCAGTCCCGGTTCGCGTAAACATGTTTATGGTCGTAAATACCGGACAGGACATACAGGATATCCTCCTCCAGCGCCGGGTCCAGGCCGCCCGCCTCCAGCAGGTCCGCCAGCGGCTTTACGGCGGCGTACCCCAAATCCCGCATCGGCATGACGTCCAGGCGTTCGACTTTATTTTGCTGATAGCGGGAGATGTTGTGCCGCGCGACCAGCGCGTCCGCGTTCATAAAGCACAGGGCCAGCAGCAGAGCGGTGCCGGTGAGCGTGACCCACCTGGCCGCGGCGAAGCGTTTGCGCAGCAGACCCGCGATAGCCAGCGCGAACGCGGCGAACAGGAAAATCATAAAGACCGACGTATAAATCCGCTTGCGCGTCAGTCCCAGATGCTCGACATACAGAATCATCTTCCGCAGGGAAATCACCGACAGGCACATCGAAAACACACACAGCAGAACCGCGCAGACCCCTGCCGGGCGGCAGGAGGAAACGAAGCCTACGCCCTTCGGCTCGAACCGGGTGAAATGGTACAGCCCCAGCAGGACGGCCATGTTGATGCTGCACACCCCGCATAGCTCAAAGAAGCCGCGCCGCGCGTACTCGGCGTGCGTGTACCCCTCCGGGACCACGCCCAGAAAGGCGGAGGTCAGGTAGGGAAGCTGGGAGAGGAAAAACAGTACATACAGCGCCAGCAGGGGCACGACGACGCCCAGCGCCAGCGGAAGCGGAACCACGCGCAGGGACCGTGCGCGCGCCTCGGCCCGTTCCTCCAGACCGGACTGCGCACGGCGGCGCAGGGAGCCATACAACAGGCCGAACAGGTACATGGCGACCGGAATCCCGAGCAGGAACTGCCCCGCGTGAACGGGCAGGCGGTTGAACAAGGCCCCCGCGAGGGAGTCCCACATCCGCTTGAACAGCTCGTCGGCGCTGCCCAGCAGTACCCCGACCAGGATAAACAGCGGGATCGCGAGCAACACGCCCAGCACGGCGTACAGGACGCGCCGGCTCGCTTTGCCGCGCGTGGCGCGGTATACGGCGCGCGGCCCGGCCCCAAAGTGAGAAAACGGCGTGACAAACAGCGCGGCGCAGGTATCGGACACGACATACCGCAACGGGGCGCTGCCCGTGCAGGCGCCGCACAGCGCGGCGGCGGCGTAGGCGCTCAGGGCAATCAGAAACAGCAGCGTGAACACGCCCAGCGGCCCGCCGCCAAACAGCCCGAAATACGCGCCCGTCACCAGGACCACGGCAAGGCAGGCCAGTCCGGCGGGCCGTATCTCCGCCTTCCGCACCCGCAGGTAGCCCAGGACGGAAGCGGTGTACAGCACCGTGTACACCGTGACGCTCACCCCTCCCCCACCCCCCAGGACAAACTTGACAAACAGGAATCCCAGGACCGTCAGCAGCAGGGCGAACGCCCCGTCGGGCCGCGCGAAGCCGTAGTCCTTTTCGGGGGGCGCGGGCTGGGATGTGCCGGGACCGTAGGCGGCGGAGGGCGGGTTCGGCTCAAGGGGCAGGGTGACCGGTTCAATCGGGTTCATGGCTGGCTTTCCTCCGTTTCTCTAAATTCCAGAATGTCGCCGGGCTGGCACGCCAGCACGCGGCAGATTTCCTCCAGGGTGGAAAAGCGGACGGCGCGCGCCTTTCCGGTTTTCAGGATCGACAGGTTGGCCTGGGTGATCCCTACGCGCGCGGCCAGCTCGCCCGACGACATCTTGCGCCGGGCCAGCATCACGTCTAAATTCACAACAATCGGCATAGCGTCCCCCCTAAACCGTCAGGTCGCTCTCCCGCTGGAGGTCGACCGCTTTGTTGAACGCATTCTTCACCACCCGCACGATCAGCCCCGCAAAGGCCGCCAGCACGGCCAGCGCCGCGCCCGGCAAATAGGACGCGCAAAAGGCGATCAGCAGCGCCGACACGGCAAAACAGCACCAGGACAGCGCGCGCAGATACCGCACGTTCTCCGGGATGAACACCAGCGAACGCGCCATATTCCACAGCAGCCTGTCCAGGCAGAACAGCGCGCCGAAGGCCCAGACCGCGCTGATCCACAGCCCGATCATCAGCGGCGTGAGGAGCGCGCGGTCCTTCTGCATCCGGTCAAAATACCATTCCAGCATCCACGGCAGGGTAATCACGGCGGCGACCAGCGCGGCAAAGAACACATACACCATCACACGGGACAGGATCAGCGACTTGGATTTATCCCAGCGGGGGGCCTCAGGCGGCCCGGCAGCCGGCGCGGGCTCCTCCGGGGACGCCGCCGCGTGTTGATCCCGCAGGCGGAAGACAAACATCGCCGCGCTCCAAAGAATCATCAAATAGTGTAAGATGATGGCAATCGGGATGATGATGGCCGGATAGTGATACTGGCCTTCCGCGGAGAAGGAGGAAAACGGGTCGCTGAAAAAATGGTAATACCCCAGTATGCCGTAGAAATACAGCGCAATCCCCTGCGCGGCCGCGTACAAGGCGTAGACAAACGCCGGAAGCCAGCGGCGGCGCGTGACGCGGCGGGCAATGCAGTAGCAGAGCAGAACCAGCAGGGAAAACAAAAACTGGAACACGCCCAAAACCCCGGATAACGCCTCGCCGAAATTCACAAACACATAAAACAGCGAAAGCAGCATAAACACCGTGAGGTACAGCGCGTGGACCCAAAGGATTTTCCCGCCGCCGCGCTCCGCGCTTCCCGTTTCCGACATAACAATATCCCCCGTTTCTCTGGGCTCCGCGCCCCGCGGAGCCTTGATTTGGGGGTATTGTACCATGTCATTTGCCCAATGTCAATAATTATTTATCGTTTTTCAATAAATTTTTAATCAGCTCCTGGTCAGGCTTGACCAGGATTGTCTGAAACTCGTGGTAAATCACCATCCCCGGCTTTGCGCCGGGCGGCTTTTTGACGTGCTTGACGCGCGTGTAGTCCACCGCCGCCTTCGGGTTTTCCGCCGCCGCGCTGTACAGCGCCGCCGCCGTGGCGGCTTCGAGCAGGGTTTGGTCGCCCGGCGGCGTTCCCCCGCTGGTATCAATGACCACATGACAGCCGGGGACCTTTTGCGCGTGCAGCCAGATATCGTTTCTGCCCGCCTGCCGCGTCGTCAGCTCGTCGTTTTGGCGGTTGTTGCGCCCGACGCGGAACGGGACGCCCTCGGAGGAGATATACAACTGCGCCTTGGCGGGCACGTCCGCCTTCGGCGGCCTTCGGCCGGGCTTTGCGCGGAGCTTTTCCGGAAGGATTTCGCCGCGTATCTCGTCGATCTCGCTCCGGCTTTCCGCGCGGGACAGGGCCTCGGACACGCTCTCCCAATACCCCAGGTCCGCGCGGGCCGCCTCCATTTGCGCGGCGACGGCTGAGGCCGCGTGCTTGAGCTTGCGGTATTTCGTATAGTATTGAGCCGCGTTCTGCTGAAGATTTTTGGTCTTGTCCAGAGGGATGTCCGCCGTGTCGCCCGGCGCGCCGTAGAAATCGTCAACCGTTATGCTTTTGCGGCCCCGCGCCTCCTCCATGCGGTGAAGGTTGGCCATCAGCAGGTCGCCCCAGCGCCGGAAACGCTCCCGGTCCCGCGATTCCTCCAGCGTCTGCGCTTGCAGGAGCAGTTTCTTGCGGAGGCGCGCGAGCTGGGTTTTGATCGGTTTTCGCAGCTCCGCCGCGCACTGGCCCAGCCGCGCCGCCTGCTCCTTTTCACCGCACACGGCGTCCAGCAGCTGTGAAAACGTGCCGTCAAAGGCTTCACAGGTGTACAGCGAGCCGTACTGGCGCAGCGGGACAGAGTAAAAATCCTTCGGCGCGCCGTCCGCGCCGCGCAGGATATACGGCGCAAACCGCCGCTCTCTCAGCCGGTCTGTATGCGCGAAAAAACGCCCGGCCAGATCGCCCGTCCCATCCTCCAGGGTGATCTCCCGCGCCAGCAGGGGCGAAAATCCGGCAAACGCGCCCGTCAAAAAATCCTCCGGCGGGGCGTCCCGGCGGGCTTCCCTCAGCCTGTCAAACGCTTCCCGCGTCACGGAGAGAGGATCGGCTTTTCCGGCGTCTCTGTTTTCCGGCGGGCGGTAGAACATCCCGGCCTGGATGGGCCGGGGCGAGTCCAGGCCGCCGCGGCGCAGACAGTCCAGCACACGTCTCGCGGAGGGATTCCCCTCCTCCTCCGCGGCCAGCGCGATATTGCTGTTGCGGCCCATCAGCTCCACGATCAGGAATTTTACGCTGGGCACGCCCATTTCGTCCCGCGTGTCCCATTCAAACTCCAAAATGCGCTCCAGCGGAACCTGCCGCACGGCTCTCAGCCGCGCCGAGGTGAGATGCTTGCGCAGGAGCATACAGAACATCGGCGCGTGGGTGGGGTTTTCCCGGGAAATCGCCGTGATGTGCGCGCGCGGCGTGCCCCCGCCCGCCGCGATCAGCAGCCGCGCCGCGCCGTTCGGCCCGCGCAGGGCAATCAGCAGCTCACAATCCGAGGGCTGATGGATTTTGTCCGCGCGCGCGCCGCGCAGGGTCTCGTCCAGCTCCCCCGCCAGCGCGGTGAGAAAAAAGGCGTCTATCGGCATACGGCGCTCCTATATACAGTAATATGGCTCCCCCTGCCGCTCCGACAGGCGGAACTCAACCGCCGGGAACTGCCGCCGCAGGGCGGCGATCAGCGGCTTGAACACCACAACCTCGGTGGCGTGGTGGCCGCAGTCCAGCAGGTTGATGCCGGCGTGGGCGGCGTCGAGGAACGCGCTGTGCTTGGCCTCGCCGCAGACAAAGGTGTCCGCGCCCCAGGCGCGCGCCTCTTCAAAGGCGGAAAACCCGGCGCCGGAGGCCACGCAGACGCGGCTGACCGGCCGCCCCGCGTCGTGAACCCGCACCGCGCCGGACCCCAGCG
>WRLJ01000153.1 GCA_009777685.1 Oscillospiraceae bacterium
CGTCCACGACATAGTCCACGCCGGACTTGCCCCACGGGATGTTGGCCGGGTCTCTCTCCGCGAAGAACAGAATCCTCTTCCCGTTGACCATGATGGATTCGTCGTCATGGCTGACCTCGCCCTCAAAGCGGCCGTGAATGGTGTCATAGCGCAGCATGTAGGCCATATAGTCCGGCGCCATGAACGGGTCGTTGATCGCGACGAACGTAAAATCGGGATTTGTGATCCCGGCGCGGAAAACCAGACGCCCGATGCGCCCGAAGCCGTTGATGCCGATTTTAATGCTCATGTTGGATATTTCCTCCCTAATCGTTTTTTGACACTGAGGGTATTATATACCGTAACCGCCGTTCATGGCAAGAGGAAAATGTGTTTTTCGTCGCCAGCCAAAAAAATGCCGTCCCTGACGCGCAATTTGTTGAATCCCGTTGGATTTTGTGCTATGCTGGTTCTTGTGGGAGGGATGCCCTTTGAACGATAAGACAAAACGGCCGGACACGTTTGCCGAAGAGCCTCCGGCACAGCCGCCGGAAGGGGCGGAGGCGTTCATGCTGAACGTCAACCGCGCGCTGTCTGCTCCGCTGACGCTGATGATGGCCTCAATCCACAACCTCGGGCGGGTCTGCCTGGACGACGGGGCCTATCCGGACACCGGAACGCGCCGGGCCGCCGCGCGGGAGCTTGCGCGGCTGAATCAGGTATACTGCCGCCTGCTGCGCTTGTCCTGCAACCTGCGCGACATAGCCCGTTTCCGGCGCGGCGAGGAGGTCATCGAGCCCCGCTGGATCGACTTCTCCGCCCTCTGCGGGCGCGCCTGTGAGCAGGCCGCCCGTGCCGCGGGGGACGGCAGCGTGGAGTTCCGCCCGACCTCCGGCGCCCCGATTCTGCTCAACGGCGACGCGGATCAGCTGGAGCGCGCCGTTTACAACCTGCTGACCAACGCCCTGCTCTTCCGCGCCGGAGACGAGACCGTGCTTTGCACCCTGTCCGCGGCGGACGGGAGGGCCTGGCTGCGCGTCAGCGGCGGGCAGGGTATCCCCGCGCACGCGCTGGAGCGGCTTTACGACGCCTATGACCGCGCGCCGGACCTGCGGGACTCTCCCGAAGCGGGCCTTTCCCTGGGACTGCCGCTGTGCAAGCATATCGCGGAACGCCACGGCGGCGTTCTGCTGCCCTCCTCGGGGGAATTCGCCACGGTGGTCCTTTCTCTCCCGCTGGGCGACCCGGACCCGGACGAGATGCCGCTCGGTCAGCCTCGGGGCGGATATACCAGCTTCCCCGTCGACCTGGTGGAGCTGAGCTGCCTGCCGCTGGGGTCGAGGCTGTATGAAATGGCCCTTGAGGAAGATTAAGCGGATCGCTTTGAGAGGAAGGAGGCGGCCCAATCCATGCCGCACCACCTGTACGCGCTTCTGTCCCGCATGAAAGTGATCCGGCGGTGGAGCCTGATGCTGAACGCCACGCCGGAGAACGTGGCGGAGCATACGCTGATGACGGCCCTGCTGGCCCACGCGCTGGCCCTGATCGCCCGCGACGTTTACGGGCGCGCGGTCAGCCCGGACGCCTGCGCGGCGCGCGCGCTGTTCCACGACTGCGCGGAAATCCTCACCGGGGACCTGCCCACGCCCGTCAAATACTGGAGCCCCGCCCTCCGCGAGGCGTACCGCGAGGTGGAGGAGCACAATCTGGAGCGTCTGCTGTCGCTGGCCCCAGATGAGCTGCGTTCCGGTCTGGAGGCCTGCCTGCGCCCCGCCGGCGAGGAGGTGGAACGCTACGTCGCCGCCGCGGACAAGCTCTCCGCGCATATCAAGTGTCTGGAGGAGCTGCGCCAGGGCAACGCCGAGTTCCGTCTGGCGGCCGCCCAGACGCTTCAAAAGCTCAAAAACATGCGGATGGACGAGGCCGATTATTTTATCGAACACTTTTTACCCGCTTTTTCGTTGACTTTGGACGAGCTGGGGTGATATAATCCAAAAGGCTTTTCAATACAAGTAATAAAAAGGAGTGCGACAGAGTGAAATACGTATACCTGTTCAGCGAAGGCACAGGGGACATGCGCGAGCTGCTGGGCGGCAAGGGCGCCAACCTGGCGGAAATGACCAATCTCGGCCTGCCCGTTCCCCAGGGCTTCGTCGTGACCACCGAGGCGTGTACCCGCTACTATGACGACGGAGAGACCGTCGCGCCCGATATCCGGGCCCAGATCGAGGAGTACCTGCAAAAGCTGGAGGGCATCACCGGCAAAAAATTCGGCGGCCCGGACAACCCCCTGCTGGTCTCCGTGCGCTCCGGCTCGCGCGCGTCCATGCCGGGCATGATGGACACCATCCTCAACCTCGGCCTGAACGACGAGGTGGCCGAGGGCCTGGTGAAGCTGACGGGCAACCCGCGTTTCGTATACGACTCCTACCGCCGCTTTATTATGATGTTCTCCGATGTCGTAATGGAGCTGCCCCGGCACGAGTTCGAGGTCATCATCGACACGATGAAGGACGCCAAGGGCGTCAAGCTCGACACCGAGCTGGATACCGAGGACATGAAGGACCTGGTCGGGCGCTTTAAGGCGTTCTATCAGAAAAAGATGGGCGAGGGCTTCCCGCAGTCGCCGCGCGACCAGCTGATTGCGTCGGTGCAGGCCGTGTTCCGCTCCTGGAACAACAACCGCGCCATCGTCTACCGCCGCGAGAACGACATCCCCTCCGACTGGGGCACCGCCGTCAACGTGCAGCTGATGGTCTTCGGCAACATGGGCGACGACTCCGGGACCGGCGTGGCCTTCTCCCGCGACCCGGCCAACGGCGAGAAGAAGTTATACGGCGAGTTCCTGATGAACGCGCAGGGCGAGGACGTCGTGGCCGGCATCCGCACCCCGCAGCCCATCGCCCGGCTCCGCGACATCATGCCGGAGTGCTACGAGCAGTTCACCTCCATCGTGGACAAGCTCGAGCATCACTATAAAGATATGCAGGACATGGAATTCACCATCGAGCGCGGCAAGCTCTATATGCTCCAGACCCGCAACGGCAAGCGCACCGCCCAGGCGGCGCTGCGGATTGCCATCGACATGGTCAACGACGGCATCTGGAGCAAGGAGGACGCGCTGCTGAAGGTCGACCCCAAGCAGCTGGACGCGCTGCTGCACCCGCAGTTCGAGCCGGCCGCGCTCAAGGCCGCCGTTCCGGCCGCCAAGGGCCTGCCCGCCTCCCCCGGCGCGGCGTGCGGCCGGGTATTCTTCACCGCGGAGCAGGCCAAGGCCGAGGCCAAAAACGGCCTGGTCCTGCTGGTCCGCAAGGAGACCTCCCCCGAGGACATCGAGGGCATGATCGCGGCGCAGGGCATCCTGACGGCGCGCGGCGGCATGACCAGCCACGCGGCGGTCGTGGCGCGCGGCATGGGCACGTGCTGCGTGGCCGGTTGCGGCGACTGCGTCATCCATGAGGACGGCGGATACCTGACCATCGGCGGAACGCGCGTGAACGCCGGCGAGTTTATGAGCATCGACGGCTCGACCGGCAATGTCTATGTCGGCGCCATCTCCACCGTCGAGGCGGAGATCACCGGCAACTTTAACATCTTCATGGGCTGGGCCGACGAGGTTCGCACCCTGAAGGTGCGCACCAACGCCGACACGCCCAAGGACGCCGGGCAAGCCGTTTCGTTCGGCGCGGAGGGCATCGGCCTGACCCGCACCGAGCACATGTTCTTCGAGTCCGACCGCATCGGCCCGATGCGCGAGATGATCCTGTCGGCCGACGAGGCAGAACGCCGCAAGGCGCTGGAGAAGCTGCTGCCGATGCAGGTGAAGGACTTTGAGGGCATTTTCACGGCTATGGGCCCGCGCCCGGTGACCATCCGCCTGCTCGACCCGCCGCTGCATGAGTTCCTGCCGCAGCGCGCCGAAGACATCCGCGCCCTCGCCGCCGAGATGGGCCTCAGCGAGGAGACCCTGAAGGACCGCATCGACGGCCTGCACGAGTTCAACCCCATGATGGGCCACCGCGGCTGCCGCCTGGCGGTCAGCTACCCCGAGATCGCCGAGATGCAAACCACCGCCGTGATCAACGCGGCCCTGGCCGTGAACGCCGCGCACCCGGATTGGAACATCGTGCCGGAGATCATGATCCCCTTGGTGGGCGAGCTGAAGGAGCTCAAGTTCGTCAAGGATATCGTGGTCAAGACCGCCGACGCGCTCATCGCGGCCAGCGGCACGGACCTGAAATACATGGTGGGCACCATGATCGAGATCCCCCGCGCGGCCCTGCTGGCCGACGAAATCGCCAAGGAGGCCGAGTTCTTCTCCTTCGGCACCAACGACCTGACCCAGATGACCTTCGGCTTCAGCCGCGACGACGCGGGCGCCTTCCTGGACGCCTACTACGACACGAAGATATTCGAGAACGACCCCTTCGCCCGTCTGGACCAGAGCGGCGTGGGCCAGCTGGTAAAGATGGCCGTGGAGCGCGGCAAGCAGACCCGCCCGAATATCAAGCTGGGCATCTGCGGCGAGCACGGCGGCGACCCCTCCAGCGTGAAGTTCTGCCATGCCATCGGGCTGGACTACGTGAGCTGTTCGCCGTTCCGCGTGCCGATTGCCAGGCTAGCGGCGGCGCAGGCGGCGATCAGTACAGGGGAGGGGAACGAGGTTATCCACGGATAACCAAAATCCCCAAGCCAGAAGCAGGCTCTACTTCGAGTTTACCATCGATAGCGGGATGGCGAGAGCGTTCCGCAAGGCTACCGGGGGATACCTGCGGGAAAATCAGTGGCAGGATGTTACGGTAGAGGTTTATATCTGAGATAGCAACGACAGCCCATTACCGAGGGAGGCTTGGTAATGGGCTGTTTGCCTATGCGGAGCTACTTCTTTTCGTCGCGCCTTCCACTTCTCATACGCAAGTTTGTTTTCCTCTTTTGAGAAATACTCCTGTATGTCGGGAAGGATTGTTCTGGCAAAGCTCTCG
>WRLJ01000154.1 GCA_009777685.1 Oscillospiraceae bacterium
CGCGGGGCGGGGGAGAAAAGCCCCGGCCGCCCCGCCGCGCTGGAGGAGCGGGCGGAAGCCATGCGGCTAGCGTGGAAAGGGACGCGCCTCCCGGGGGCGGACGCCCGCCGGCAGGAAACGCAGCGCGGGCTGGCCGCGCTGCGCGAGTCACTGGCGCGCGACGCGCTGGAGTATGCCGCGCTGCTGCGCGAGACGGAGGGACTGCTGCGCTCCTGTCTGCCGGACGAGCGCCACCGCGCGGTGATGGAGGCGCATTATCTGGGCTTCGCTACCTGGGAGGAGGCCGCCGAGCAGGTCGGCTACTGCCCGCGCCATGTCAAGCGGCTGCATAAGGAGGCGCTGTGCCGGGTCGCCGCGCGGCGGCGGGAGGCGGAAGCGGAATGAAGACGAAGAACCCTTCCGGGCCGGACCTTTCCAGGCCGGACCCTTCCGGGCGGAACCCCTCCGGGCAGAAGCCGCTCTGTCTGGCCGAAGCGGTGCTGGCGGAGCTGCGGCGTATCGCCTTTGCCAACCTGCACGACTATGTGGAATACAAAGCCGTCAAGCGGCGGGGCGCGGAGGACGGGGCCGCTCCCGGCGCAAGCCGCGAATACACCGTCAAGGACTCCCGCAAAACCGACGGCGCCCCCGTCTCGGAGGTCGCCATCGCCAGGGACGGCACGCTGAAATTCAAGCTCTACGATAAGATGAAGGCTCTGGAGCTGCTGGGCAAGAGCGCGGGGCTGTTCGCCCCCGCCGCGGAGGAGCCGGAGCCGGAGGAGGAGCTGACGCCGGAGGAGGCAAGGGAATTTTTGCTGAAAGCGGCGGAGGAACTGCGGCAATCGGGCGCGGAAAGCTGAACCGGGCATGATGAAACCAACAAAGGAGGCTTCGCTATGCAATCCAAACTCGGCCGCGTGGCGGCCTGGTACGCCGGGCTGCGCGACGGAACGAATGAAACCTTCCTGCCGCTGTATTTCGACAAAAGCCGCTATCTTGTACTGATGGGCGGCGGCGGCTCCGGCAAGAGCGTGTTCGCCGGACGCAAAATACTCGAGCGCGCCGCGCGGGAGCCGGGCCACCGGCTGCTGGTCTGCCGCAAGGTCGCGCGCACCCTAAAGGAAAGCTGTTTCCGCCAGCTTTGCGGGCAGGCCGCGCAGCACTACAAAAAACAGCTGGGCGCCATTCGCCGCTCGGAGCCGCGCATCAGCATGAAAAACGGCTCTGAAATCCTGTTTGCGGGCCTGGACGACCCGGAAAAGCTGAAAAGCATCTACAACATCACCGGCCTGTGGATTGAGGAGGCCAGCGAGCTGAGCGAGGCCGGCTTTGACCAGCTGGACCTGCGCCTGCGCGGCCAGACGCGGCACTATAAGCAGATGATCCTCAGCTTCAACCCCGTCTCGCTGACGCACTGGCTGAAGGCGCGGTTTTTTGACCCTCCGGGCGGCGCGCGGCCCGGCGTCCGCCTGCATCACAGCACCTATCGGGACAACCGTTTTCTGGACGGCGAGTACCGCCGCGTGCTGGAAGGATTCAGGGACACCGACGAATATTACTACGACGTATATTGTCTGGGCCGCTGGGGCTCGACCGGCAGGAGCGTGTTCAACGCCGCCGCCGTGCGCGCCCGGCTGGAGGAGGGGATTACCCCGCTGCGCGAAGGACAGTTCGCCCTGCCCGCGCGGGGCCTAAACGACATAGAATTCTGCGCCGAGCGCGGCGGGCCTGTCAAAATTTATGCGATGCCCGGCCCGGGCCGGCCGTATGTGATCGGAGCCGATACCGCCGGCGACGGCTCCGACAGCTTCGCGGGGCAGGTCGTCGACAACATCACGGGCCGGCAGGTGGCCGTCCTGCGCCAGACCTTTGACGAGGACGTATTCGCCCGCCAGCTGGGAGCGCTGGGGCGCTTCTATAACGACGCGCTGATCGGCGTGGAGACCAATTTCTCCACCTATCCCGTCCGCGAGCTGGAGCGGCTGGGCTATCCGAACCTCTACGTCCGCGAGGAGACCGACACCTACACGCGCCGTCCGCGCCCCAGCTACGGCGTGCGCACGACGGCGCTGACGCGCCCGGTGATGATCGCGGGCCTGATCGCCGCGCTGCGCGAGGATATCTCTCTGGTCTCCGACGAGACGACCCTGCAGGAGATGCTGACCTTCGTGCGGAGCGAGAGCCTGCGCCCCGAGGCCGCGCGCGGCGCGCACGACGACTGTGTGATGGCGCTGGCCATCGCCCATTTCATCCGCCCGCAGATGCGCATGACCATCGCGCCGCCGGCGCAAAGCCTGCGGCGCTGGACGGAGGACATGTGGGAGGACTACGAGGCGGCGGGAGCGGAGGGAAGAGCCTACCTGCGGGAGAAGTGGGGGAAAGAGGGCGGGTGAGATTTAGATATGTCAATCTAATGTGAGACACATAATGGGGATCAGCTATGTAGGGGCGACCGTCCCGGTCGCCCGCGGACGCCATATATGGCGTCCCTACATGGATGTCATGTTTTAGATGTTGCAATGCCGTAGGGGCGGCAACCTGCCGCCCGCGCACGCAGCAATTCCCATAATCATCAATCCATCGGCGGTCACGGGCGGCAGATTGCCGCCCCTACATCCTGCTTTGTTCCTTCGTGTGGATTCAAATGACGTGGCCCCTCCATCGCCAGCAACGCTTCCAGCGTTGTTGACTTGGCGAATTTTCCTGCCTCCGCCTGCCGGATAGACTCGCGCAAAACCCGCATATTGCTCTCACTGTAGAATGGGTCCTCCTGCGCGGTGATGGAAAAGGGGATGCCTCTTTCGCGCACCGCCTGACTGAAGAACACGCTGACCGCCGCCGAGAGGGAAAGTCCAAGTTCTGAGAACAGTTCCTCCGCGCGTTTCTTCAGTTCCCCGTCAAGCCGTATATTCAACTGCGCCATATTCACGCACTCCTTTCTCTATCAGTATACAGCATAACAACCTCATTGTCAAGCAATGCGAAGCATACGCTATCATTTTCTCAGGCCGCCCCGCCGTTGCAGGGCGCGACGCCCTCGGCGCGCCGTGTTTGCCCCGCGTAAAATCCTGTTTCCGTCATTGCGGGCTTGCCCCGCAATCCCCCGCAAAAATATAACCAGGAAAGGACGTACACCCATCATGACCAACACCGAAAAGCTGACCCTCTGGCGCGAGCGATACGCCCGCAGTGAGGCGGCGTTTGCCGCCGAACGGATGCGGATGGACGAGCGCGAACGCCTCTACGCCGGAGAGCGGGACATCGAGGCCGTCTCCGGCCCCGGCCCCGCCAAAGCGGCCAGCCATGTCCGCAACATCATCGCCGAGCTCATCGAGGCGCAGGTCGACAGCGGCCTCCCCCAGCCGAAGGTCACCGCGCGGCGCAAGCGCGACGAGCCGCTGGCGGCTCTGATCGAGGACATGCTGCGCAACGAAATGAACCGCATGGACTTCGAGGCCATGAACGATATGCAGGAGCGCACCGCGCTGATTCAGGGCGCCGGCCTGTTCCTGTGCGAATGGGACCAGCGGCGGGAGGGCCGGCCCGGCGAGCTGGCCGTCAGCCTGCTGCACCCGCGCGCCATTCTGCCGCAGGAGGGCGTGACCGGCGGCATCGGGGACATGGACTACTTCCTGTTCACCGTCCCGCAGACGCGCGACGCCCTCCGCCGCCAATACGGAAAGCGCGTCGAGGGCGCCGATGCCCTTGGGGAAACCGAGGACAACCCCGGGGAAGTCGTCACGCAGTGCGTCGCCTACTACCGCAACGCCGGCGGCGGTATCGGCCTGTTTTCCTGGGCCGGGGATACCGTGCTGGCCGACATCGGGGATTATCAGGCCAGACAGGTCTGGCTTTGCCGGGACTGCGGGGGGATCGTTCCCTCCGGGGCGGCGGCGTCCGGGGAGGATCAAGAGCCGTGCCCGGTCTGCGGCGGCGGGGACTTTGAGCGCTCCGCGCAGGACCATGAGACGCTGACGGAGGATATTCTTTTGAGCGACGGGCGCGTGATTCCCGCGTGGGAGGACGGCGCGCCGGTGCGCGTGCCGTACTACCGCCCCGGCTGTTATCCGGTCGTGCTGCGCAAGAACGTCTCCGTCTACGGCAGGCTGCTGGGCGACTCGGACGTCGATAAGCTCCGCGACCAGCAGAATACCGTCAAAAAGCTCTCGACCAAGATCGGCGAAAAGCTCCTGAAGGGCGGCAGCTATGTCACCCTGCCCGCCGGGGTCAGCGCCGACAAGACCGACAGCGAGCTGAAGATCATTTATCTGGACAATCCCGCCCAGAAGGCCATGATCGACGTAATCAACGTCCAGGCGAACATCGCCGGGGACCTGGCCTATCAAAACCACGTGTACGAGGAGGCGCGTCAGGCCATCGGCGTAACCGACAGCTTTCTGGGCCGCCGCGACCCGACGGCGACCAGCGGCGCGGCCAAGGAGTTCGCCGCCGCGCGGAGCGCGGGCCGCTTCGAGTCCAAGCGCGTGATGAAGAACGCCGCCTACGCGGCCCTGTTTGAGATGATGTTCAAGTTCAAGCTGGCCTACGCCGACGAGGTCTCCCCCGTGGTCAGCGCCGGAGACGGCGGCGGGCGCGTCTACCGCGACTTCAACCGCTACGATTTTCTGGAGCGTGATGAAAACGGCGGCTGGCGCTGGAACGACGACTTTCTGTTCTCCACCGACGTGGCCGCGCCGCTGGCCCAGAACCGCGAAGCGCTCTGGCGCGAGACCACACGCAATTTCCAGTCCGGCGCGTTCGGCGACCCCTCCAGAACGGGGACGCTGATCCTGTACTGGCACAAGCTGGAGCAGCTGCACTATCCCGGCGCGGCGGCGACCAAGGCAAGCCTGGAACGAGAACTGACGGCGGAAGGGTAGCCCTTCCCCGCCCCCTCCCGCGCCCCCCCCCGGGGGGGGGGGGGGTTTGTGGGGGCCCCCCCCGCGAAAACGGGTACCGGGCCCGCACGCCCC
>WRLJ01000155.1 GCA_009777685.1 Oscillospiraceae bacterium
AGACCCTCGTCCGCGCGGAAGGTCACCGCGCCGCTTTCGTCGTCCCAATACGGGCGCGGCGCGGGATTGACCGCGAAATCACGGTCGCGCGCCGGAAGGGCGGGCGGAACGGGCAGAGGCGGCGCGTCCGCGGCGGCGTCGGCCCACGCCGCCGCGCCCAGCAGAACCTCCTCCCCGGCGGAAAGGCCGACCAGATCGGCAATATGGACGCCCCCGCGCGCTCCGAGGCTCCCCTCCGCCCCCAGAGACTTCAGCGCCTCCGCCGCCGCCGCGCGCACAGGGCGGCGATAATCGCCCCCGTCGCGCGACAGGATCAGCAGGTCGCTCTTAAACCCGCACAGCGACAGGAAACGATGCCGTTTCAAGACGCCCGGCAGACGTTCGGCCTCCGCCGCGTCCGCCGCGCGGAAGGACAAAACCGGCAGGTCGCCCGACACGCCGAACTTCCACAGCCCCTGCCGCCCCGGCGCAAGGCCCTGCCGCCACGCCTCCGCGGAGACGTCCGCGGGCAGAGCGGACGGGCGCGGAAAGACCAGTGCGCTCAATTGCTCCAGCGCCCCCAGCGCCTCGGCCCGGCTCATCGCGAGCGTCCGCGCCGCGCCGTCCGCGCGTCCCGCGGCGGGCATTCCGTCGGAGGCCGCGCCCTCCGCACAGCGCGCGGCGGCGGAAACCGCGTCATCCGCGCTGCCCGCGCAGGACAGCGCGAAGCGCGCCTCGAAGCTCTCGCCGGGCGGCGCGCGGAAGGGGATGCGCGCCAGCAGGCACGGGTCCAGCACCGTGCCCAGAGAGCCCCAGCCCGGGGCGGGGATATCCCCGTCCTCCGATACGGACTCCGGCACGTCCGTGCGCCCGCGCCCCGGCGCCGCCTCACGGGAGGTTTCATACCGCGCCTCGCGGTCGCAGAGGAAGGCCAGAAACTGCTCCTGACCGTTCCCCCGCGGGCGGCGGCGGAACAGAACGCCGGACGCGCCGGACGCGTCCCCCGCCACGGCCTGGGTCTGGAGACTGAGCTTGGAGAACGCCGGATGGGCGCGGTAGTCCTCCTCACGCTGGAGGACCGGCTCAAAATATACGGCGAGCTCGCCCTCCATCGGCGCGGAGCCGCGGTTCGTCACGCGGATCACGCGCAGCTCGGCGTTCTCGTTTCCGGGCACGCAGACGGACACCTCACCGGTAAACCCTCCGCCCGCCTCCCCGCAAAGGACGGTTCTCTCCCACAGCGCGCAGCCTCCCTCAAAGACCGCGCGGCACTCCTCACGGCGCTCCGCGGGAAACGGGAGCAGGGTCTCCGTCCGCCCCTCGGCGCGCAGCCAGACGCGCACCCCCCCGCCCGGCTCCATCAGCGTCAGCGCGGTCCCCGCGCAGGAAGACGCGGACAGCCCCATGTCCGTACACAGCAGGGTATAGGCCGTGTTGCTCAGGATGTGGCACACGGGTTCCGCCGGGTCCGGGGCCGCGCTCTCGCGCCGCAGGCCCTCGGAGAGCAGGCGGCCGGGCTTGTCCGGGATTTCGCGCCCGATGGCCCGGATGGCGGACGCCCCCGCCGGCACGCGCTCCTGAAGCAGGGCCGAAAAGGCGCCCATGCGCTCGTCGCGCATAAAGCGCCGCTGCCATATCCCGTCACGCAGGGCGTTGTCCACAGCGATGAGGCTCATGCCGATGTGATGGGCCATAAAGCACCGCACGATTTCAAAGCCCGGCTCCGGCCCGGTCTGGCGCGAGGGGGTGTAGTCCGCCGCCTCATACAGCCCGTAGCGTCCCTCCAGCCCCAGCGCGGCCAGCCGGCGCAGGTTGTCCGCCGCGCCCCGCGGATCGGCCGGAAGCGCCAGATACGACGCATACGGCGCGACGACCTGCTCCTTGCCCAGGCCGCGCTTGAAGGCCAGCCCCGGCACGCCGTGGGCCTTGTACTGGTAATTCAGCGCGGGGTCAAAGGCGTAAAAACAGCTCTCCGAAATGCCCCACGGCGCGCCCGCCCGCGCGCCGCGCCGCTTCTGCATCCGCAGGGCGAACAGCAGGCTCTCATAGAGCAGGGAATTGGGCGGCGCGGGCAGCAGCAGGTGGGGCATGAAATACTCAAACATCGTGCCTGTCCAGCTGGCCATGCCGCGATAGCCCTCGTCGCTGACGAGACTGCGGCCCAGCCGCTTCCAGTTCCGCCGGTCCACCTCTCCCCGCGCGACGGCGATATACGACGTTTGCCGGGCCTCGGAGGCCAGCAAATCGTAATAGCCGTCGGACAGGGCCTCTTTTTCCAGATCGTAGCATATAGAGAACAACAGCCGCTCCCGGTCGAACAGCGGGCGGAAATCCGTCGCCCCGGCCAGCCGCCCGGCGCGTTCCGCCAACGCCTCCGCCTCCGGCGGAAGCCCGCCCTCCGGGCCGCGCAGTTCCAAGAGCCCCTGCCGCAGAGCCAGCAGGCACCCGACGAGGTTGCCGCTGTCCACCGTGGACACGCAGCGCGGGTACAGCGGCTCCAGCGTGCGCGTATCCACCCAGTTCAGCAGATGCCCGTGCCACTTCGGCATGGCCTCTGCCGCGCCGAGGATGCGCCCGGTCAGATACAGCGCCCGCTCCGTGCCGCAGAGGTTGAGGTCCGCCGCCGCCAGACAGCACAGCAGGGCCAGCCCGATGTTCGTCGGCGAGGTGCGGTGCGCCACCCCGGCGGCGGGCTGTTCCTGCCAGTTGTCCGGCGGGAGGTAGTGGTCCGCCTCGGTCAGCAGGTCGTCGAAGTACCGCCACATCAGGGCGGCCTGACGGCACAGGAAGGCGCGGTCGGCGTCCCTCAGCGGCGCGAGCCGGGACGGGGACGGCGTGAGGCGGGACACGCGGCAGGCGACGACGGGGGAGACGGCCCATAGGACGGCGCAGGCAATTCCGGTTCCGCCCGAGGCAAACACGCCCGTCAGCGCTCCCCAGACCAGCGCCGGAAACATCTTGCGCAGCAGGCGCACACTATTCTCGCGCCCGCGCCCGGACTGGGCGGAGGTGACCCAGCGCAGCAGACTGCGCCGGCTGACCAGCACGCGCCACAGCGCCGTCAGAATCGCCGAGGCGGATACCCAGGCCGTGTAGGGCAGAAAGACAAACTGGAAGGCCGCCTGCAAAAACAGCGCGCGCGCGCCCGTGATGATCGTGCTGTGATAGCGTTCCCGCCGCGCGGACGGCGCGCCGCCCGCCGGAGCCGCCCCCCGTCCGGCCGCGGCCCGGAAGGCCAGATCCGCCGACGACAGCAGCAGGGGCGACAGCAAACACAGCGCCGCCGCCGCGCCCGGAACGACGGACGCCCCCGGATGCCGGAAAATCCCCGTCAGCGACAGGCTCAGCGCGGCCAGCAGCAGGATGGGGGAGAGACTGCGGCGCAGATTGTCGAATATCTTCCAGCGGTTCAGGGCGCTGAGGGGATTTTTTTCCTGCCCGCCCGCGCCGGCGGGCACGGCGCGGCGGAGCCACGCGGCGATCTGCCAGTCGCCGCGCGTCCAGCGGTGCAGGCGGTCAAACCACGCCGCCGTCTTGTGCGGGCATCCGTCGATCAGCTCCACATCGCCCGCCAGCCCCGCGCGCAGATACGCGCCCTCCAGCAAATCGTGCGACAGCACACGGTTCTGCGGCAGCCGTCCCTCCAGCACCGCGCGGTATGTGTCCACATGGAAAATGCCCTTTCCGGTGAACGTGGCCTCGGAGAACAGGTCGTAATAGACCTCCCCCGCCACGGCCCCGTAGGGGTCCAGGCCTCCCTGCCCGGCGTAGACGCGCGCGAACAGCGTCTTGCCCGCCGATTCCAGCTCCACCGCCATGCGCGGGAGCATCACGCCGTAGCCGCGCGTGACGACGCGCCGCACCGGGTCCACATCAGGGGCGTTCAGCGGGTGCGCCATCGCGCCCACCATTTCCCGCGCCGCGCCGGGGGTCAGTTGGGTATCCGCGTCCAGCGTAATCACATATTGGATGCCCCGCAACGCTCCGGCCTCCCCGGCGGCGGCGTACAGGCCGCCCGGCTCCGCCCCCTCCGCGCCGCGCAGCAGTCCCGCCAGCTCCAGCAGCGCGCCGCGCTTGCGCTCCCAGCCCATAAACAGCTTGTCGCGCACATTGAAGCGCCGCTCGCGCAAAAACAGGTAAAACCCGCCGCCGTATTTCTGGTTGAGCCCTTCCACGCCCTCCCTCACGGCGGCCAGCAGGCGCTTGTCGCCGCCTTTCCGGACCGTCTTCGCGTCCGGCAGGTCCGCCAGCAGGCCAAAGCAGAGCGAGCCGCCCCCCGCGGCCCCGCCCCTCGCGTCAAGATTCAGATGATAAAAGCTCTCCAGCCGCCGCACCAGGGCGGAGGCGCTTTTCTCGTCGGTCAGCAGGACGGCGATCACGCACAGCGTCGCGCACGACGGGGGCAGGCCGTCCTCAAACTCCAGCCTTGGCGTCACGCGCGGCCGCGAGAGCTTCAGCGCGGCCGCGTCGCAGACCGTTTTGGCCGCCTCCGACAGCGGGAACAGCAGAATCAGGCCGATCCAGACCGAGCCGCCCAGCCGGGCCGCCAGCCCCGACAACAGGAGCGTCAGCACGGCAAAGCCCACAAAATACAGCCATGCGCGGCTTTTCTTCGCGCGCCCCAGCGGGCAGGTGAAGATATAGCGTCCCACATGCCGCAGGGAAAGCGCGTCCGGCCCGCCCCCCGGCGCGCCGGAGTGGTGTTCGCCCCGGCGGCACAGCTCCAGCACGCGCCCGGCGGCCTTGACTTCACTCAGGCCCGCGTGTTTGGCCAGGCGGCTCAGCTCGTGGCGGTACCGGCCCCGCGTCTCCTCGTCCATGCGCCCGTAAATCCCCGCCGGGTCTTTTTGCAGCAGGCGCTCCATCGCGCTGTTTTGCCGCAGGAGCGGCGTCAGATCGGTCACCGACAGCATCCGCAGGCTCGTCACGGACGCGGCCAGCATCGCCGCCGCGCGGGCCTC
>WRLJ01000156.1 GCA_009777685.1 Oscillospiraceae bacterium
GTTGTCCTTCAGCATAGAAGCCAGACGCTGCAGCAGAACCGCCGCGTCGAAATAGATAAAGCACTGGCAGGCCAGCACCGTGTCGAACGTGCCGTCGGGGAAGTCCAGCGTCTCGGCGGGGGAGACGATGTAGTCGATGTCCAGGCCCTCCGAGAGCCGCCGCGCCTGGGCGATCTGGTTTTCGGAGATGTCCGCGCCGGTAAAGCGCGCGCCGTAACGCGCCAGGTGGCGCGGCAGCACCCCGGTTCCGGTCCCCAAATCCAAAACCCGCGTCCCCGCCCGGCACAGGCCCAGCTCCAGAATTTTCTGATAAAACCCCTCGGGGTAGATATCGCGGTATCGGGCGTAATCCGCCGAGGCCTTGCCCCAGTCAAAGGCGTTCCCGGCGTCGATGCGGTCAAGCCTCATGGGGCGGGCGCTCCTTTCGCGTTTGGCCCGCCAGACGGGCGCATAGCATCCCCACCGCCTGGGGCAGCAGCACATGCTCGCACTCGGTCATGACCCGTTTTTGCAGACTCTCCGGCGTGTCTTCGTCCAAAACCGCGATGGCCTTTTGCAGCAGGATCGGGCCTTCGTCCGTGCCCTCGGTGACGATATGCACCGTCGCGCCGGTGACCTTTACGCCGTAGTCCAGCGCGGCCTGATGCACGCGCAAGCCGTAAAAGCCCGCGCCGCAGAAGGACGGGATCAGCGACGGGTGGACATTGATCACGCGGCCCTCAAACGCCCGGACAAACGACGGGCTGAGGATGTACAAAAACCCCGCCAGAACCACCAGGTCAATCTCCCGCGCCAGCAGCTCCCGCACAATCGCGTCCGTGAAGCTCTCGCGGTCCGGGTAGTCCCCGCGCGGAACGGCGGCGGCCGCGACGCCCGCCAAACGGGCTCGCTCCAGCGCGTAGGCGTCGGGCTTTGAGGCCAGCACAAAGCATACCTCACCCCCGGGGTACGCGGCGCGGCGGTCCAGCAGCGCTTGCAGGTTCGTCCCGCCGCCGGACACCAGCGCGGCGATCCTCACCATAGGACGATCCCGCCCTCCCCGGCCTCCACGCGCCCGATCACTGGGCAGCCGGAGGCTTCGGCCTGCTCCGGCGCGGCGCAGACGACCATGCCGACGCCCATGTTGTACGTGCCGTACATGTCCGTATCGCTCAGGTTTCCGTCCCGCTGGATTTTCAGGAACACCTCCGGCGCGGCGCGGCGGTCCATCCGCGCCCGCAGCCCCTTCGGGAGCATCCGCGGGATGTTTTCAATCCAGCCGCCCCCGGTGATGTGCGCCGCGGCCTTGACGGTCACACGCTCCGACAGGTCCCTCAGCGCGCCCGCGTAAATGCGCGTCGGCGTCAGCAGGGTCTCCATCCACTCGCCCGCGGGCGCGGGGTAAATTTTCCGCAGCAAGGAAAAGCCGTTGGAGTGGACGCCCGACGAGTCCAGCCCGAGCAAAACGTCCCCCTCGCGGACCGTCTGCCCGGTCCAGAGGTCCTCCTCGTCGGCCAGGCCCACGCAGAAACCGGCGATGTCGTACTCCTCCTCCGGCATCATGCCCGGATGCTCCGCCGTCTCGCCGCCGATCAGGGCCGCGCCGGCCTGGCGGCAACCCTCCGCCACCCCGGACACCAGGGCCGCGATACGCTCGGGAAGGTTCTTCCCGCACGCGATATAGTCCAAAAAGAACAGGGGCCTCGCCCCCGCGCACAGCACGTCATTGGCGCACATCGCCACGCAGTCGATGCCGACGGTGTCGTGTTTGTCCGCCATAAAGGCGTATTTCAGCTTTGTGCCCACGCCGTCCGTCCCGCTGACCAGCACCGGGCGCTTCATCCCGGAAAAATCCGGCGCGAACAGCCCTCCGAACCCGCCGAAGGACCCCAGCACACCGGGGGTAAAAGTGGACTCAATCATCGGCCGGATGCGCCGGACGGACTCATATCCGGCCTCCACGTCGACGCCGGTCCGGGCGTATGCGTTGCTCATTCTTTTTCCTCCTTCACAATCGGCACGGGATATTCTCCCGTGAAACAGGCCTCGCACGGCCCGCAGGACGCGCCCCCGGCGACGGCGCGCAAGTCCTCCAGAGAGAGGTAGCGCAAGCTGTCCAGCCCGAAGGTCTCCCGCATTTCCTCCCGCGTGAGACGGTTGGCGATCAGCGCGCTGCGTCTGGGGATATCCGTGCCGAAATAGCAGGGATGGAGGAACGGCGGGGAGGAGATGCGCAGATGCACCTCCCGCGCGCCGGCTTCCCGCAGCGTCTTGACAATCCGCCCGATGGTCGTGCCGCGCACGATGGAATCGTCCACAATAATCACGCGCTTGCCCGCTACGACCGTGTGCATGGCGTTCAGCTTCAGGCGCACCGAGCGTTCCCGATGCTCCTGCGAGGACTGGATGAACGTGCGCCCGACATAGCGGTTCTTCACCAGCCCCGTGGCATACGGCAGCCCCGACGCCTGCGCGTAGCCCAGCGCCGCCGACAGCCCCGAGTCCGGCGCGCCGATGACCACGCTGTCCGGGCCGTGCAGGGCGTCCTCGCCCTCCATCCCGGCCAGATAGCGCCCCGCCGCCTGCCGCGCCAGCTCCACGGATAACCCGTCGATGACGCTGTCGGGGCGGGCGAAATAAATATACTCGAACACGCACAGCGCCTGGCTCGGCGGCTTGAGGCCGCTGTCAAAGGCGTGCGTATGCTCCCGGTCGATCACCACAACCTCGCCCGGCCGGATGTCGCGCCAAAACACCGCGCCGATGGCGTCCAGCGCGCAGGACTCCGAGGCCACGACCACGCTTTCCCCCAGCGTTCCCATACACAGCGGGCGGAATCCGCGCGGATCGCGCAGGGCGGCGAGCTTATCCTCCGTCAGCAGCACAATCGAATACGCGCCCTCCAGCTCGCCCATGACGCGCAGCAGAGCCTCCTCCATGTTCCGCGTGCGCAGCAGCTCGCGGACGATGGTGTACAGGATGATCTCCGCGTCGCCCGTCGTCTGGAAAATGCCGCCGCGCGACTCGATCTCCGTGCGGAGACGCGCGGCGTTCGTCAGACAGCCGTTAAACGCCAGCGCCAGATTGTGATCCTTATGCCGGACGATAATGGGCTGGGCGTTCACGCCGGAGGTTCCCAACTGGGAGGCGTAGCGCACATGCCCGATGGCCATGTCCCCCGTCAGCGTTTCCAGCACGTCCTGATCGAAGACCTCGCCCACGAGGCCGTCGCCTTTTTTATAGCGCATTTCCGCGCCGTCGGTCACGGCGATGCCCGCCGAATGCTGGCCCCGGTGCTGGAGCGCGAACAGCGCGGCATACACGTCGAACGCGGGGTCCTTCCCGTTGCCGCGCTCCACGATGCCGAACACGCCGCACTCCTCATGGAGCTTGTCGTTTATATCCATGATGTATTGCTCTCCCATTCCTTTCCGCCGCGTTTTCCGGATGATTTATGCGAAATATTTGTCCAGCTCCAGCGCCTGCAGCCATACGCCGTCCTTGAAGACACGCATACAGCCCGCCGAAATCTCGTCAATCAGCGCGACCTGGCCGCCAATCCGCCCGAATTCAAACTTCAAATCGTAAAGCGCCAGCCCCTTTTCCGCCAGATCGTCGCGGATGATGGCCGTAATCCGCTTGGTCAGGGCCTTTAGCTCCTCGTATTCGGGCAAGCTCAGGATGCCCAGCATCTCCAGCGCCTCCTGCGTGATCATCGGGTCGCCGCGCCCGTCGTCCTTGAGGCTGATTTCGACCAGAAAATCCAAATCCTGCCCTTCGGAGCAGTAGTCGCCGTAGCGCCGCCGGAAGCTGCCCACGGCCTTGAGCCGGCAGATGACCTCCAGCCCTTGGCCGAACAGCGCCGCCGGGCGCACCGTCATGGTCGCCGCCTCCGGGTCACAGCTGACGTAGTGAGTGAAAATCCCGGCCGCGTTGATCTTTTCAAAATAATACCGGCTCATGCGCAGTGAGGCCCGCGCCAGCCCCTCGATGGACGCTCCGACCACATTGCCGCCGGGGTCGAGCTTGCCGTCCTCGCCGACGGTGGCGTCGTCCTTGAGCTGGAGCAGGTAGCGGCCGTCTTCCAGTTCGTAAACATCCTTGGTTTTGCCTCTGGTGAGCAATTTCATGGATTTAGCCTCCTGTATTATAATGTTTTCTGGAATTCCTCGTCCTTTTTGGCCGCCGCGTCGCGCATGGCCTGCCGCTGGGCCTTCACGCGCCCGGCCAGAGCCTCGTCGCCGACCGCCAGAATTTGCGCGGCGAGCAGTCCCGCGTTCTCCGCGCCGCCGATGGCCACGGTGGCCACGGGGATGCCGGCGGGCATCTGGACCGTGGACAGCAGGGCATCCAGGCCGTCCAGCTGCGTGGCCGTGATGGGCAGCCCGATGACGGGCAGCGTCGTCTGCGCGGCGACCGCGCCCGCCAGGTGCGCGGCCTTGCCGGCCGCCGCGACGATCACGCCGAAGCCGTTGTCCTCGGCCGACGATACGAATGCTTTGACCAGGTCGGGCGTCCGGTGGGCCGAGTAAACATGCGCCTCCACGGGGACCTCCAGCGCCTTGAGGGTATCCGCGCATTTTTTGACGACCGGCCAGTCATTTTCCGACCCCATGAGAATGGCGCACTTTTTCATGAAAACCATACCTTTCTATGTTCAATGGATTGAATAGACTTCCTCGAAACCCTGTAGGGGCGGCCATTGGCCGTCCGGCGACCGTAGGGCGCGATGCCCACATCGCGCCGTATTTGCCCCGCCGCACACGCCGTAGGGGACGCAGACCTCGGCGTCCCGCAGGTTATCTGCAAACTTTGGGGGAAAGGTTTTCACCGTTTGCCCGTGCGGCTGTGGGTTTGGGTTGTGTTCAGGCATTCCCGGGGGAGGTCTCCCCCGGAACCCCCCACTGGGGGCGTGCCGCCCCCAGCCCCCCTGCCGGTCATACGGGGGTTTTGTC
>WRLJ01000157.1 GCA_009777685.1 Oscillospiraceae bacterium
TCTGTGTAGGGACGCCATATATGGCGTCCGCGGGCGACCGGAACGGTCGTCCCTACAAGGGTTTCCGGGGTTTCCCCCATCCCCTGTAGGGACGCACTGTGTGCGTCCGTCCGTTTCCCTAAACGTCCGTCCGTTTCCCCGGGCGCGCAAAATGGGGAAACACGGCGCGATGCCCACATCGCGCCGTGTTTCCATTACGCATTGCGCGGGGAAAACGGCGGCGCGCCGGGGGAAACGGGGTTTCCGAAGAAATCTATTTCTCTCCCAAAAACCGGCGCCCCCGCTTTCGCGGGGACGCCGGCTGGGGTAAGCCCGTGTTTTCGTGTTAGCTCTGGCCCGCCAGGAACTCGTCGTACAGCTTTTGATACGTTGCGACATACTCGTCGACGCCGACATTCCTCGCCTTTTCGACAAAGGAATCCCAGCTCGCGTCGGTCACGCCGCCGGTGATGAACGCGGCGATCTCTTCCTGCATGAACTTGTGGATGTCCTCATACAGGCGCTCCTGACGGGTAGCCTCGTCGGGGGTCGGCCGCACCAGACGGGTCAGCGTCAGGTACGAATTCTTCTCCACAACGCCGGCCGCCTCGTAGGACTGGGAGTTCTGATAGCGCTCGATGCGGTGGGGGGGCATTTCAAAGATGTCGAAGATATAGTCGCCGGGGGCGAAGAACTGACCCTGTGTGACCGGCACATAGTTGTACAGCCCGTTGTCCTCGGGGACATACAGCACTTTCCAGACGCCGTCCGCGCCCAGCTCAATGCACGGGTCGATCGGGCCGCCCTGTCCGGGGCCGTTGGTCGCCGCCAGCATCCGCTCGGTCTCAAACTGCGCGTCGAGCCAGCGGAGGGTCTGCGGGACATACTGGTTGGCGGTGGTCAGAACCGCGCCGTAGGCGGGCAGGTCGGTGGAGTAATCCCTCGGGACGGTTACGCCCTGGCTTCCGGCCGGGGGAATGATGGGCGTCCAGTTATCAAGGACCGCGGCGTCCCACGCGGTGTTAAAGAGACGCAGGTATGTCTGGAACCCGACCTCGTCGGCGTTGACCTTCGCGTTCATGCCGCCGTCGCCCTGCGTCAGGGATTCCTTGTCAAGCAGGTCCTCGGCATAGCACATCGCCAGCCACTCGCAGGCCTCGCGGAAGCCGTCCATAAAGCCGGGGAACACGACCGTCCCGTCGTCCTGAATGGCGGCGTAGACAAAGTATTGCAGCGGCACGCCGAACATGGAGAAATAGGTATAGATGCCGTTGGTCTGATGGTAGATGTTTCCGCCGCCGCTCATGGGATAGATGTTGGTCCCCGTGCCGGGCTTCTCGTCGCGGAACGCCAGCAGCACGTCGGTCAGCTCGTCGATGGTCGTGGGCACGCTCTTGCCGACGGCGGCAAGCCACTCATGGTTGATGAACCAATGGGCGTTGTTGACGACGCCCTGGGCCGACATATAGCCGATGTAATACATCTTGCCGTCGCTGGCGCGCATGATCTCTCCGGCCCGGTTCATGTCAAGGCGCGGGGCGTAGTTGGGCATGTTGGCCTGGATATAACCGTCCAGGGGAATGACGATGCCCTGCGTCACGCCGTACTCCTCGATGTTGAAGCCGTCGTTCGGGCGGATGATCAGGTCGGGATAGTCGCCGGAGATGAACATCAGATTGATCTGCGTGTTCCAGTCGTCTTCCTTGATGACGTTGAAGTCGATCGAAACACCGGTTTCCTCCTCCAGCTGCTGGTAGAACCAGAGGTTTTGGAAGTCCGTCGACTGGTTGTCAAGCGCCCACTGGTACGCGGTGAGGGTGATGGGCTCGTTGGTGACGACGCCGTCGGGCAGGCCGCCCGTGTAGTCGTCGCCGGGGTCTCCGCCGCCGCCGGGATCGTCTCCGCCGCCGTTGTTGTTGGGAGCCTCCGTGTTGCCGGGAGGGGGCGCGGCGGTCGGGGCCGTTGTGGGCACGGGCGTGGCGCAGGCCGCCAGGGCCAGCGTCAGCAGGACGGCCAGCAGACCGGCCAGGATTCTGATTTTCATGCTTGTTCCTCCTATAATCTTTTTTATTTTCACGCGTCTCACGCGTTGAAAATACGGCTTGAGGTTCATCCCTTCAGGGAGCCGATGGTCACGCCCTTGACAAAATATTTCTGCATCCAGAGGTACAGGGCGATAATCGGGCCGGTGGAGATGACGATGCAGCAGTACTTGACGACCTCCGCCTTGCGCAAGGCGTCCGAGACCTGATTCCCGTCGCCGAAGAAATTCATCAGCGCGTCCAGCGACGTGCCCGCCGTCGCCTCGACAATCAAACGGCGCAGCACCGTCATCAGCGGCAGCTTGATGTCGTCCCGTATATAGATCAGCGCGGTGAAATAATCGTTCCAGCGCGCCACGCCGTAATAGACGCTCAGCACGGCGAGGATGGTGCCGGACAACGGCAGGATCACGCGGAAAAAGTAGGTGAAGTGGCCCGCGCCGTCCACCACGGCGGCCTCGTACAGCTCATGGGGGATGGAGCTGGAGATATACGTCCGCGCAATCATCAGGTTCCAAACCGAGACGCAGTTGATGATAATCATCAGCGTCACGGTATTGTACAGGCCCAGCTGACGGTTCATCAGGAACTGCGGGACCAGCCCGCCGGTGAAGAACATGGTGAAGATAAAATACAGGCTGATGAATTTCTTGCCCGAAAACTTATGGGACAGCGCGTAGGAGGCCATCATCGTGACAATCAGGCTCAGGGCCGTGCCCGCCGTCGTGTAGAGAATCGAATTGAGGTAGGAGCGCAGCAGGAGGCTGTGATTGAAGATCGCCTCGTAGCCGATCAGGGAAAAATCCACCGGCCACAGCCAGACCTGGCTGGCGTAAATCGCCTCGTGGCTGGAAACCGACGCGATCACAATCAGCCACAGCGGATACAGGATGACCAGCAGAATCAGCAGCCATACGAACAGGTTGATGGCGTCAAAAATTCTGTCCCGGTATGTCCGGCCGATTTTGTTGCGGTGTTTTTTCATTGCTACAGCCATATCACTCACCCTAAAACAGCCCGGTCTGGTTCAGCCGCTTGGCCATCCAGTTGACGCTGACGATCATGGCAAAGTTGATGACGTTGACCAGCAGGTTGATGGCGGCGACAAAGGAGAACTGACCGCCGCGGATGCCCATCGTATATACATAGACGCCGATGATATCCGATCGCGACATATTGCCGGCCGTCTGCATCAGCAGCGCCTTGTCGGTGTTGGATACCAGCATCGCGCCGCTGTTGAGGATCAGCAGCATGACGATGACCGGAAGCAGGTGCGGGATGTCGATAAAGCGGATCTTCTGGGTCTTGGTCGCGCCGTCGATGGTGGCCGCCTCGTACAGCCCCGGGTCAATGGCCGTCAGCGCCGCTATGTACAGGATGGTGTTCCAGCCCGCGCTCTGCCAGATACCGGAGCCGATGAAGAGGGAGCGGAACCACGACGACTCCATCATGAAATTGACCTGTGTCCCGCCCAGCGTTCCGATGATCTGATTGACGATGCCGCTGTCCGGACGGAGGAACAGCATCAGCATACCGACCAAAACGACCGGCGAGATAAAGTGCGGCGCGTAGATGGCCGTTTGCGTAAACCGCTTAAAGCGCCGCCATTCCAGCTGGTTGAGCAGGATGGCCATGAGAATTGGGACCGGAAACGACCACAGCAGACCGTACACATTCAGCAGCAGCGTGTTCAGAATCAGGCGCGGGGCAAAATACGAGCGGAAGAACTCGGTGAAATTCGTCAGCCCGATCCAGCGGCTTCCGGTGATGCCGAACGCCGGCTTGTAATCCCGGAATACGATCTGGATGCCGTACATGGGCAGATAACAGAAGATGAAAATCGCCGCGACGGCCGCCAGCAGCAGGACATAGAGCTGCCAGTCCCGGCGGATGGATACGGCCATTCCGGCCCGCGCGCGGTCGCGCAGCAGAATCAACACGAGGAGCGCCGCCAGAAGGGAGATCAGCCGGGGGAGCGCGGAGCCGACCGTGCCGTTCGCGTGCCCGTCCGTCATGTATACGACCCTGAAATCCAGATACGTCACAAAGGCGATAAACGCCAGCTGTCCCGCCGCGAAAAGCCCGAATCCGGCATAGGCGAAGCCGGTCCTGATTTTTCTCGAGCGGTATCCGGCCAGCGAGACGATCCAGCAGGCAAACGCGGCGAGGGAAACGGCCAGCATCACCTCCGCGCAAGACAGGAGCTGAGAAAAAAATCCGGGGTCGACATCGTAGCGGCTTGCGCTGAAGTAGGAGAACAAACCGCTGATTTCATGGAAGCTGAACCGCATGGACAGTAGCCCGAACCCAACCTTGCCCGCGGCGGCCGGCAAATCGGTTTTGACCGTGAGCCAATCCAGAAAAAACAAAACCGCGAGAACGGCGGCGCCCGCAAGGACGATCCAGAACATTCCCGGCAAAATAAGAAATCCTGACTTTCCGCCGGGCGTATGCCCGCATTCAGGACAGATTTTCGTTTTCGCGTCAAACCCGCAACCGCAACGAGGGCAGAATCTCAAGCGCAATTCACCCCTGACGCCCCATGGTATTCCCTTTGTCTGTCCGGGTACACTCACCCACAGTATATACAGTATACCGGGCCGCGCTCAAAAAGTCAATATGTTTTACAATCATACAAAATACGGTGCTATTATGCCGAAAATCATACTATATTACCCTGAGCCGGCGTCCCTGGGCAGCGGATCACCGGGCGGGCGCAAGGGGCAGACACGGCGCGCCGGGGGCGTCGCGCCCTACAATCGGCGAGGGGGAGGGGGGGCGTTTTCGTCATTGCGGGCTTGCCCCGCAATCCCCCCGGATTCGCGATCCCCCGGGAGATTGCGGGGCA
>WRLJ01000158.1 GCA_009777685.1 Oscillospiraceae bacterium
GACGCGGCCCGCCTCGCACATGCCGGAGGCGGAGATGATGACCTTGGGCTGCGGATCGTCATTGATGGCGCGGGACTCGCCTATGCCGGCCGCGACGCGCAGGCTTTTGAACATCAGGGGATTGACGCCCCGATGGAGCAGTTCCCGCATCTCGCTGTCAAAATAGGACGGATCGCACTGCAAAAAGATGCTGGTCGCCTCGCCGGCCAGCGGGCTGTCCAGATAAACGGGGAAGACGAATCGGCCCGCCGCCTGCCGCTCATCGTTGATCTGGCGGAACAGATACAGCATTTCCTGCGCGCGCCCGATGGCAAACGACGGCATCACGACATTGCCGCCGCGTTCCAGCGTGCGCTCCACGAACGCCTCCAGATCCGCCGCCACGCCCGGCCGCTCCTTGTGCAGGCGGTTGCCGTAGGTGGACTCCAAAATCACATAGTCCGCCTCCGCGGCGGTCTGCGGGTCCTGGATGATGGGTTTATCGGGATTGCCGAGATCGCCGCTGAACACGAGCTTGCGCTGCCGGCCGCCCTCGCCGAGCCACACCTCGATGCAGGCCGAGCCCAGCAGATGCCCCGCGTCCAGAAAGCGGACGTAGGTATCGTCGAAAACACGGATTTCCTCGCCGTAGCCGCAGGGACGGAACCGCCCGAGAACGCCCCGCGCGTCCTCCAGGCTGTACAGCGGCTCGGCGCTCCCGCCGCCGGAGCGGCGGCCCTTGCGGGTCTCCCGTTCGGCTTCGGATTCCAGAATGTGGGCGCAATCCATCAGCATGATCTCGCACAGATGGTATGTCGCCTCCGTCGCGTAGACCGTGCCCTTGAAGCCCTCCTTATACAGCAGCGGGAGCTTCCCCGAATGGTCGATGTGCGCGTGCGTCAGCAAAACGCAGTCGATCCGCGCCGCCTCGACCGGCAATTGCTGCATGACAAAGGTATCTCTGCCCTGCTCCATGCCGCAGTCTACCAGGATATACCGCCCGCCGGCCTCCAGCAGGGTACAGCTTCCCGTGACCTCATGCGCCGCGCCGAGAAAGGTGATTTTCATATCCTGCACTCCCCTTTTTTGGTTTCTATTTTCAAGCATAGCCTGGCTCGCTTTCCGGGGAAACTACCACGGCAAAGGAGGGTTTTCCCGATGCCAACCGCAAAACAGCGGCCCGTTGAGCCGAACCGTTCCCCGATCCCCAAAGCCCGTTTCTCAGAACCGCCGCACACGGACGCGATACACATCGCCTCCGCCACGGACTTTACCGGGCTGATCCCCGCCGGCGACCCGGGGCAGGAAACGCCGGATGCCTACGCGGAGTTTTATCCGTTTGAGGACGACGATTGCGGCTAGGCGTCCGCCGCCCGCTGAATGAAGGCCTGCGCGCTTTTCAGCATCAGCTTTTTCGTGCCGGCCGTATCGAACGCAACCTCGACGAGCGCGTCGCCGCCCATGGGCTTGATGTCGGTGACCATGCCCCCTCCGAACGCCTTGTGCGTGATCCTGTCGCCTTTGGAGAGGGACAGCAGCGAGGACGGGGAGGAAAACGAGGACAGGGCGGCGCGCGGCGCGGGTCCGGGCCGGCCGACCTGCTTGCGCGGCGCGCGGTCCGGCGCGGAGGAGTCCGCGTCCTCCCATCCGGCCTTCTGGTCCCTGACGTCCAGCTTCATTTCGCGCACAAAGCGGCTGACGGCGTTGCTCTGCGTCGTCCCGTACTGCATCCTCCGGGCGGCGCAGGTGACCACCAGCTTCTCGCGGGCGCGCGTGGCCGCGACATAGCACAGCCGCCGCTCCTCCTCCATGTCCTCCGGATCGATCATGCTCCGGTAGGCGGGCAGGAGGTTTTCTTCCGCCCCGGCCATGTACACGACGGGAAACTCAAGGCCCTTGGCGCTGTGAATGGTCATCAGCGTCACCGTGTCCGCCGTCTCGTCCATCCCGTCAATGTCGCTCAGCAGCGCCACGTCGTCGAGGAATCCGGCCAGGGTCGGCTCCGGCTCACTTTGCTCGTAGTAGGCGAGGTGGCTTTTCAGCTCCAGAATATTTTCCAGCCGCCCTTCCGCCCCCGGATCGCCGCTCTCCTCCAGCATGGTTTTGTAGCCCGTGCGTTCCAGCAGGCGGTCGTAAAACTCCGTCATGGCCATGCCGGGCAGCTCGGCGGCCAGTTCGGCGGTCATGGCGGCGAAGGCCGCCAGCTTTTCCGCCTTTCGGCCCAGTTCGGGATATTGGCGCGCGTTACGCAGGACGGTCAGAATACTGGCGTGATCCCGCGCGGCCAGCGCCGCCGCGACCTGCTGTGTCTTCTCTCCGATATCGCGGGCCGGGACGTTCACGATCCGCAGCAGGCGCAGATCGTCGGCGGGATTGCGTAATATCTGGAGGTAGGCCAGCATGTCGCGCACCTCGGCGCGCTCGAAAAAGCGCATTCCGCCCACGACGCGGTACGGCACGCCCGAATACCGCAGGGCGTTCTCCAGCCGCGCGGACAGGGCGTTGACCCGATACAGCACACAGAAATCGGAAAACGGGCGCCCGACGCGCACCTGCTCCAGGATGCTGTCGGCGATAAAGCGCGCCTCGTCGTTATCCGAAACGGCCTGATGGAAGATAACCTCCTCGCCGCCGGCTTTGCCTGTCCAGAGCGTTTTGCCCTTTCTGTGCCCGTTGTGCGCGATGACGGCATTGGCGGCGTCCAGGATGCGCTGGGTACTGCGGTAGTTCTGCTCCAGACGGATCACCCGCGCGCCGGGAAACTGGTGTTCAAAGTCCAGAATGTTCTCCACAACCGCGCCGCGGAAGCGGTAGATGCTCTGGTCGTCGTCGCCGACCACGCACAGATTTTTATGCCGGGCCGCCAGCAGGGACACCAGCTCAAACTGCAGGCGGTTGGTGTCCTGGTACTCGTCGACTAAGATGTACGAAAACCGCCGCTGATAGTACGCCAAAACCTCCGGATGCTCGCGGAGCAGGCGCACGGTCAGCAAAATCAGGTCGTCAAAGTCCACGGCGTCGGCGTCGCGGAGCTTTCGCGCGTACAGCGCATAGCACCGCTTGACCTGCTCCAGAAAAAAATTGCCCTCCGTCGGCATGTCGTCCGGGCCTTGCATCCGGTCCTTGGCACGGCTGACGGCGCTCAGCGCCGCGCCGGGGGCCAGCCGCTTTTCGTCGATGCTCAGCTCCTTGAGGACCTTCTTCATCAGGCGCTTCTGATCGTCGGTATCGTAGATGGTAAAGCCGCGCCCGTAGCCCAGCGCCTCGATGTCGCGCCGCAGGATGCGAACGCACATCGAATGGAACGTCGAGGCCCACACCTCCGTCCCCGCCGCCCCGAGAAGCGTTTCCAGCCGCGCCTTCATCTCCCCGGCGGCCTTGTTGGTAAAGGTGATGGCCAGGACCGCCCACGGCGGCGTGCCCTGCGAGATGATCTGCGCCACGCGGCCGGTCAGCACCGTCGTTTTCCCGCTGCCCGCCCCCGCCAGCACCAGCAGCGGCCCCTCCGTACACAGAACGGCCTCGCGCTGCTGCTCATTCAAATGGCTGATGTCCGGTTTGATGCCGACCCCTCCCGTTGTTCAACAATTTACACGATTCCCAATCCGTATCGCAGCAGCCACAGCCGGAATGCCGTCCAGCGGCGGCGGCGTACATATTCCTCGATCGCGCTCAGGGCGATAAAGGCCGCCCGCCTGTCGCCCGGCTCCGGAAACTGCTCGCCGTAGACGGCATAGCCGTATGCCTCCGCCAGCCGGAGCAGCGAGCCGTCGTCGTGGATCACCTGGCTGACGCGGACGGCCGTCTCCCTCGGCGTTTCGCTGGGCTTCGGCTCCAGCTTCACCAGCGCCAGCATCCGCACGGCGCGGCGGTACACGCGGCGCATCCCCGTCTTGCCGTAGGTGGCCCGGCGCAACCACAGCCGGAAATTCCGGTAGCGGATCCGGTTGAATACCAGCCACAGCAGAAGGGCGGCGGCCCACGACCAGCGCAGCAGAAGCCCTCCGGCGACCCGCATCGCCTCCAGGAAGCGGTCCCATGCCGCCGGCTCCGGCGCGGCGGTCGGGACCGGAGTCGGGGCGGCGGTTTGCAGGGCGTCCGGCGTGGGCGGCGGCGGGGTCGGCGGGAGCGTGACGGGAGGAGCGGGCGTCTCGACGCTGACGAACGCCGGCTCGCCGTCGCGGTACGACGCCTCAAAATTCTCCCCGAAGCCCGCCGTCGGCTCATAGGCGATCCACCCGAAGCCGTCCAGATACACCTCGGTCCATGCGTGCGCCTGCGCCCCGGAGGCGTAATAATACTCCCCGATCGGGTCCGGCGCGAACGCGAAGCCCTCCGCATAGCGCGCGGGAATGCCCGCCGCGCGGCAGAGAACGGCCATCGCCGTGGCGTAATATGTACAGTACCCCCGCTGCAGGTCAAACAGGAAATAATCCGTGAAGTCCACGTCCGGCGGCGTCTCCGGTACGTTTGTGGCGTATGGGTATGTGGTGGATAAGTACCGCTCAATGGCCCTGGCCTTTTGGTGCGGCGTACTCAAGCCCCGCGTAATTTCCAGGGCCAGGGAGTACACGCGCGCCGGCAGACTGTTCGGCAGCTGGAGATACCGCTCGTGGGCGTTCCGGGACAGCTCCGAGACGCTGATGCCGTATGCGCTGCTCATCCAGGCCAACGGCCCGCTGCCGGACCCCGGCACAAAGCCGCGATAGCTCAAATCCAGCGCCGCGTCCCATTCGCCGGCCGTCAGGTTATAGTCCAGATAATACAGCGAGTATGCGTCGTCCATGCGCAGGGAGGACGCGGCGGTGACGGTCTGGCTGGACGTGATGAAGAAGGGGGCGTTCAATTCCTCCTCCCGCGAAC
>WRLJ01000159.1 GCA_009777685.1 Oscillospiraceae bacterium
GAAGGCGGTGCGGTTTCAGGACAACATCGACGTCGCGCCGGCGGAGGAGCTGGCCGAAACGATGTATAACGCGCAAATCGACGAGCTGATTTTTTACGATGTGACGGCGAGCGCGGAAAAGCGCGGGGTCGATATCGAGACGGTCAAGCGAGTGGCGCGCCGCGTTTTCATCCCGTTTACCGTGGGCGGCGGAATCAAGGACCTAAGCGATATGTACGGGGCGCTGAAGGCGGGCGCGGAAAAAATCAGCGTCGATTCGATGGCTGTGCGAAACCCTCAAATCATATCGGACGGGGCCAAAGCGTTCGGCTCGCAGTGCATCGTGCTGTCCACGCAGGTAAAGCGGGCCCCGAAGATGCCGGGCGGATACGAGGTCTATATTGACGGAGCCAGGGTGGCGACCGGCATGGACGCCATTGAATGGATCCGGCGCGGGCAGGCGCTCGGCGCGGGCGAGATCTGCCTGAACAGCATTGACAATGACGGGATGCTGACCGGCTACGACCTTGACCTGATGAAGCGGGCGCAGGACGCGGTATCCGTTCCGCTCATCGCCTCCGGAGGCGCGGGCGCGCCGGAGCATCTGAAAACGCTCTTCACCGCCACGGAGGCTCAGGCGGCCATCATCAGCAGTATGCTGTACTCGCCCCGGCTGGAGAAAAACTATACCGTCCGGGAGCTGAAGGAATACCTGATCACAAACGGCGTCCCGATGCGGCCGCCGGGGAAAGGATGACTGTCATGATAAACCGCATCCCCGTTACCCGAACGGCGGCGCCCGGGGAAAAGCCCGGAGACGACCAGCTGGGGTTCGGGCGCTATTTCACGGACCACATGTTTACGATGGACTGCTCCCCTGAAAAAGGCTGGCACGATCCCCGTGTGACGCCCTACGCGCCGGTCTGTCTTGACCCGGCCGCCATGGTGTTTCACTACGGGCAGGAGCTGTTCGAGGGATTGAAGGCCTATCGGGGCGTGGACGGGAAGGTCCGGCTGTTCCGCGCCATCGAGAACATCCGCCGCCTGAACCGTTCCTGCGAGCGGCTCTTTATTCCCACGCTCAGCGAATCGCTCTTCATGGACGCTCTGCTGACCCTGCTGCGGACGGACATTGACCGGGTGCCGGAATCGCGGGATGCGTCGCTGTATATCCGGCCCTTTATCATTGCCACCGACCCGTTTCTGGGCGTGCGCGCCTCGGAAAACTACAAGCTGATGATCATTCTCTCGCCGTCCGGTCCATATTACAAGGGCGGGATGTCCCCCACCAGCATTTTCGTCGAGACCGCGGATGTGCGCGCCGTGCGGGGCGGTCTGGGCGCGGTCAAGGCCGGCGCGAACTACGCGGCGACCATCCGCGCGCAGGAAGCCGCCAAAAAAGAAGGCTTTGCGCAGGTTCTGTGGACCGACGCCTTTGAGCATCGCTATGTGGAGGAGATCGGCACCTCCAACGCATTTTTTGTGATGGACGGGACGGTCGTCACGCCCGCGCTGACGGGAAGCATCCTGCCGGGGATCACGCGCGCCTCCTGCCTCGAGTTGCTGAAAAGCTGGGAGGTTCCGCTGGAGGAGCGCGATGTGACCGTTGACGAGCTGATCCGGGCCTCGGAGGAAGGCCGCCTGACCGAAGCCTTTGCCAGCGGCACGGCCGCGGTGATCTCCCCTGTCGGCAGCCTGCACTGGAAGGGGCGGGATTTTGTGATGGGAACCGGCCAGACAGGCCCCGTCACCCAACGGCTGTACGACACGCTGACCGGCATACAGCGGGGCGCGGAGCCGGACCCATTCGGCTGGACATCGGAGGTTTAGCGGGCAAATTTTTACTCCCTCAAATAAAAAGCCCGGCCGAATGAATCGGAACGGGCTTTTTATTCGAGGGAGTTTTGGGCGGCGCTTATTTCTTAAATAAGCCCTTAACGCCTGCCTTTGCGCTATCGACCGTTTTGTCAACCGCATCGTCGATCGCTTTATCAACCGCATTCTCAGCCTTTTTTTTAGCGGCGGCAGCCTCTGCCTTAATCTTGTCTTCCGCGGCTTTTTTTGCCTTGTCTAAGAGACCCATACTCTTGCCCCCCCTTTCTTGCTTAATACCCAAAGCATAGCATTGCCGGGAACAAGACGCAAGCCCAAAACGGTATACTAAAGTATACTTTTTGCCAAAAAGATAAGGAAGAGTTCGTAAAAACTAAAGTCTGTACTTAAGGATAAATTCCTTTTGGTTTTCGCACCCTCCCTTTTCAAGCACGTTGCCTATATGCTTTTTCACCGTGGCTTCCGTTACGGTCAAGTCCTTCATCATCTCTCGAATGCTCTTGCCCCGCATAATCAGTCTCGCCACCTCGCGCTCCCGCCCGGTCAAATCTTCGGGGAATGCGTAATGCTGGCCGCTCGTCATAGCCTTCGCCACCGCCGCGTCTATGTCCGTGACGGGCACCACCATGTTTTCCGGAGCGGGCGCAAGGAGCGCCTTTCTTTTCTCGCGCGCAATCGCGATGGCCGCGCACACAACGGCCAGCAGCGCGGGCAAGCCGATGATCAAAATAAACCACCGCGTATCAAAGCCCGCCGGCGCCGCGCCTATGGTGTACGTGCCCAGCGTGAGGAGCGCCCCCGTGTAATTTTCGCTTTCGGCGACCTCCGCCGTTATCGTGTACGTCCCCGCGCCGACCGGCTTTTGCGGGCTCCCGCTGTAGCTTATGATGATATCGCCGAATTCCCGGGGGCCCTCCACGCTGCCTATTCCTTGTATCTCCCCGTTGTAGATATGATTTTCGGGAATCGCAAACCGCAAATCGGCGGCGTCGGGCGTTCTTTTGCGGATCGTAAAGTTTGCCTCGGCGACATGCTCCGCATAATTTGCCGTTTGCGCCCAAAGCGCTCTTACCGTGTAATTCCCCGCGTTTACCGGAACCTCCGCCGTGTAGGCGGTATCGTCCGCGTCTTGCGCCTTATACTCAACCGCAGGCGTTCGGTACTCTGCCGTTACGCCGTCAAACGCCGGAGCGTTCGGGCTTTCGTTAAACGTCCAGCCGTTTAGGGAAACCGTGCCTGCGCCGCCTGCCCGCGTTATGGCGAACTCGGTCACGGCGCTTCCGGTAAACAGGCTCTTAAAATGGACCGTGAGGCTTGCCGTACCCGCGTTTGTGTTGTCGGAGATCGCGGCGATTTCAAAGTCTGTGTCTTTGTCAAGCGTAACGGTTTTGCCCTCTATTTCGACGGTCATCGTTTCGGGGATAATTTCCCCGCCCGTGTATTCCGCGCTCGCCGCGGAAACGGCGGCCGTAAGGCGGATAGGGCTTACCGGGATATGCGCGGGCAGGGCCGCCGGAGTTCCGAACAGCCCCGGCAAAAAGCCGTTTTGGGTCGTCCAGCCGTTTTGCGCGGTAAAAATGTCCTTGCGCGTTCCGTTAGAAACCGCTTCCAGCGCCGTTATGTCCAAGCCGTCCTTGCCGATTGAGCCTTTGCCGCTCCAGGCTCCGGCCATCGTGTCCAGCGCGTAATTGTTGGATGTGCCGAGAGCGATTCCCCCCGTAATGCGTCCCGAGGCCGTATCCCCCGTCGCCGTTACGGAAGCGTTAAGCGCGTAGTTTCCGCTTATGCTCAAGCTCAAAGCGGCGGCTTGTAAGGTGTTCGTAACCACAGCCCCGACAATCCCGCCGACGTTATTCTGCCCGCTCACCTGGGTTACGGAATAATTCCGCGTCACCGCCGCGTTTCCCGTGAACATGCTGACAATCCCGCCGGCATAATCATTGCGCGCCGCAACCGCGCCCGAAGAAAAGCAGTCGGTTACACTGCCGCCGTGCAAAATGCCCACGATCCCGCCGGCAAAGGTATCCACGCTAATACTGCCGTCAAAGCTGCAATTTGACACATGGCCGCTTGTATAGCCGGCTATACCGCCGTTGCCGTCTTCTCCGCCGTGAATATTCCCCTGAAAGCCGCAGCTTGAAATATCGCCGTTATGTAAATTGCCCACGATCCCCCCTGTAAAGCCTGCCGCGGTGATTTCGCCCGTTACCTGCACGTTTGTTACCGTTCCGCCGTCTACCCGGCCCAAAAGCCCCGCGTATCCTATCGACGTGTCGTTGATGTATAAATTGGATATTGCATAATGATTCCCGTTAAAATGGCCGCTAAAAGAGTGATCGAAGCCGCTCCCAATCGGCGTCCAGCCCTTGCCGCCGTTAAACCCCGCGCCATAAACCGACAAATCTATATCACCCGCGAGCGTAACCGTTTTGCCGTCAAAGCGGTTGCCCGCGTTCACAAGCTCCGCAAGCCCCGCCAACTCGTCCGCGGTGCTGACGGTAAACGCGCCCGCGCTCCCGTCGCCGTGCCAAGCCGTGTCGGGCGTTCCCGTCGCGCCGATTTCCGCCGCATACACCGTTACGGGTGAAAAACCGAACGCCCCGTCCGCCGCCAAACCCAACGCGGCCGAACATAAAACCGCCGCCGCAATCCACGGCGTTATGAAGCCGCGGCGCCGCGCCCGCCGTGTCGTTATTCCCCCTGTTTCCCCCGCTTCTTTACCGGTCATCCATTTCATTTCCAAACCTCGCTTCACGGTTTGACAGTCATACAATAATATTACATCATGACGGCGAATATGGCAATCCTGATTTTTTGCGCCGGGGGCGTCGCGCCGGGTGTGTTGGGGGAACCGCGTTTTGGGGGCAGCGGTGCGGGAACTTTGTCAATCCTCAGTCGGCTTCGCCGACAGCTCCTTTAGGAAAGGAGCCTTGGAGGGGTGGAGGCCTTACAGGGCGCGCAAGCCTCCTTTCGTAAAGGAG
>WRLJ01000160.1 GCA_009777685.1 Oscillospiraceae bacterium
CGTTTCTACCGGGTGGACAAGGCGCGCTCCCGCGAAGCGGGCGGCTCGGGGCTGGGATTGGCCGTCGTGCAGCAGGCCCTGCGGCGCATGGGCGGAAAAACATCTGTGGAGAGCCGGCCGGGCAAAGGCACCCGTTTCACGGTGGAGCTTCCGGCGATCGGGGAATAAGGAGGGTCTTGTATATGCGAAGGTGTCCGGTCCTCATAGCCGTCCTGCTTCTGCTGTCCGCCTGCGGCGGGAATCCCGCCGCCGAGGGGGAGGCGGAGGTCTACTATGCCGTCGTGATGTCGGAGCAGGCCCAGCCGCCCGACCGGACGGTGCAGGCGGTCCGGCTGGTCCTGCCGGAGGGCGCGGACCCGATGCTCTTTGCCGCGGAGCGGATGGTGCTCAGGCCCGACGACGACGCTCTGCGTTCGGCCTTCCCCGACGGGGTCACGGTATCGGGCGTCCGGCTGGAGGGGGATTGCGCGGTGTTTACCTTTTCCGCGGAATGGCTGGAGGCGGCCGGACTGAACAAAACCCTGGCGGAATATTGCATGATCAAGACCGCGCTCCGCTTTGAGGGCGCCGGATCCGCGCGCTGGGAGGCGGCGGACGCCGACGGCCGAATGGTATCCGGCCCGGTTCTGCGGGAGGATATGTTCATTGACGCCCCGCTGGTTCTGGTCCCCGCGTGGCAGGATATCCAGCTGTATTTCGCCGCCGGGGACGGTGCTCTGGAAAGCGAGGTGCGCCCGGTCGTCCTGCGCGAGAGCGAGTCCGTCGAATGGTACCGGCAGGTCGTCGACAGCCTCATCGCCGGCCCGCTGCTGACGCCAGACCTTTCACCCGTCATGCCCGAGCGCACGCGCCGCCTGTCCGTGACGGTCGAAAACCGTATATGCTACGTTAACTTTTCCCGCGAGTTTGTCACAAACGCCGACGGCGGCGCCGCGGCCGCCCGGCTGACCCTGCGCGCGCTGGTTTGGTCCCTGACCGAGCTGCAGGGCGTGTCCTTTGTCAAAATCCGCGTGGAGGGAGAGGATTTGGCGGATTACTTCGGCGTGGATCTGTCCCTGCCGCTGGAAAGGGACGATGAGAGGCTGGAGAGCTGAGACTTCCGGGGCGTTCCGAGCCCCGTATAATTCTCAATTCCGTCTTTACAACCCCCCGCGAGTAAGATATACTGAAACAAGGATAAAGAAGGGAGGCGGCGAGGGTGGACCATACGCAACGGTTCTCGCTTTCGGAGGAATGGCATAAGGAGATGCACTCGGTGCTGACGACTGTGCATTCCGCGCTGCAGGAAAAGGGCTATAACCCCATCAACCAAATCGTGGGCTACATCCTGTCGGAGGACCCGACCTACATCACCAACCACAACAACGCGCGCGGCCTGATCCGCCGTCTGGACCGGGACGAGCTGCTGCAGGAGCTGGTGAAATCCTATTTAGGGGTTGAGGACGATTGATGAACCTCCATGACCTGGCCGCCCTGCGCCCGCTGATCCCGGGCTGCGGGGAGATACGGCTGCACAAGAACTCGACCGGCCGCGTGGATATGCTCAACGGGGACGTGACCGCCAACGCGGTGTCCGACACCATGGGCGTCTCGGCGCGCGTCCTGCGGGGCCGAAGCTGGGGCCTGGCCTCCGCGCCGGAGGCGACGCCGGAGAGCGTCAAAGCCGTACTGCAAGCCGCGTCGGACAACGCGGCTCTTTTACACGGGCGCGCCGGCGGCGAACCGCTGCCTCTCCGGGACGCGCCCGCCGCCAAGGGCAAATGGAGCCACGCCACGGCCCGCCCGCGCGCCGCGCGGAAGGACAAGCTCGACTTTCTGGCGGCGCTGGACGCCTATACGCTGAAAGCCTGTCCGGGCTTAATCAGCCGCCGGTTCATCCTAAACGGCTTTGACCAGGAAAAGACCCTCGTGACCGGCGGCGGGGCGGAGTGCTATTCCTTTATCCCGCGGATGCACGTGTATATGTTCTTCACCACGGAGAAGGACGGCGCGCCCATCGACCTGATGGCCCCGACCTACGGCGGGCTGGGCGAGTTTGAGGACTTTTTCGGCGACCCGGCGGACTATTACGGAAAAATCGACGCGTTCTATGAGGAGCTGATGAAAAAGCGCGAGGGCGTCTACGCCGAGGCCGGGCTGAAGGAGTGCGTGCTGGCCCCCGACCTGGCGGGCATTCTGGCGCATGAGGCGGTGGGCCATACGGTGGAGGCCGATCTGGTGATGGGCGGCTCCGTGGCGGGCGATCTGCTCAACCGGCGCGTGGCCTCGGACCTGGTCAGCATCACGGACTTCGCGCACACTGCGATGGGAGAGACCTGCCCCGTTCCGGTCTATTTCGACGACGAGGGCGTGGCCGCGCGCGACGCGGCGCTGATCGAAAACGGCATCCTCACGGGCTATATGCACAACCGCGAGTCGGCGGCGCGGTACGGCGCCGAGCCGGCGGGCAACGCCCGCGCGTTCGCCTTCGGCGACGAGCCGCTGATCCGTATGCGCAATACGTGCATCCTGCCGGGCGCGTCCAAGCTGGAGGACATGATCGCCTCGGTGGAGGACGGGTATTTCCTGAAAAACCCCGCCAACGGGCAGGCCGATATGACCAGCGAGTTCATGTTCGCCGTGGAGATGGGCTATGAGATCAAGAAGGGCCGGCTGGGCCGCGCGATTTTGAACACGACGGTCTCCGGCGTCGCCTTTGAGATGCTGAAAACCGTCACGGCGGTCTCCGACGGCGTGCATTGGGTCTCCTCGGGTTTCTGCGGCAAAAAGCAGTACGCTTCGGTCGGCATGGGCGGCCCGGCGGTCCAATGCAAGATCAATATAGGGGGTAGGTAGGCGATGAGGGAGTTAGCCGATTTGACGCTGGACGCGATGCGCCAATCCGGCGCGGAGCAGGCGCAGGTCCGCATGGTCCGCGCGGAGAAAACGGAAATCAATGTGCAGGAAAACAACATCACGCTGATGCGCACCGTCTTTGACGCCTCGGGCCAGCTGACCGCCATTGCGCAGGGCAAGAAGGGGACGCTGAGCGTCAATCAGCTGACGCCGGAGACCCTGGGCGAGGCGGCCAGGACCGCGGCGGAGATGGCCGCCGTCTCCCGGAGCGACGACGCCAACGCCGTCGCGGAGCTGGAGGACGGCCCCCATTTCTTTGACGACGGCCCCAGCCAGGGAGATAAAGCCAAAATGCTGGACCGGATGGAGGAATTTCTGACGGCCCTGAAGCGGGATTATCCCGGCGTGATGACGGAGGGCACGATCAGCTTTCAGCGCGCGGCGGTCCTGTACCGCAACACAAACGGCGTGGATTTGGAATCGCGGGACGGCCGGTACGACTTTAACTTCCTGTTCAGCGCCCGGGAGTGCGAGACCTCGTCGTCCTTTAACTACACCGGCGCCGTCTCGCGCGGCCTGGATACGCCGCTGATGGAGCAGGGCGGCCTGGAAATGCTGATCCGGCAGAACGTGGAGGAACTGCAAGCCAGGCCCTTAAACGACAAGTTCGAGGGAGAGGTCATTCTCTCCCCGATGTGCGCGCAGGACGTTTTGGCGATGTTCATCGGAACCTTCCTCAGCACGACCCCGCTGGTGGCCGGCACGAGCGTCCTGAAAGACAAGCTGGGGCAAGCCGTGGCCGCCGAATGCGTCACGGTCGCCTCCAACCCCACCGATCCGGAGGCGTGCGGATACCGCGTTACCCCGGACGGCTTCCGCGCGGCGGACATGACGATTGTGGAAAACGGCGTGCTGCGATGCTTTGCCCTCAACCAGTACGGCGCGCGCAAAACGGGCAGGGACCGCGCCGCCAACGAGGGGGACGGGGCGTTCCTCCGGCCCGGCGCGCGGCCCCACGCGGAGATTCTCAAGGACATCAAGCGCGGCCTGCTGATCTGCCGCTTCTCCGGCGGAAGCCCCAGCGAAAACGGGGACATTTCCGGCGTGGCGAAGAACAGCTTTTATATCGAGGACGGCAAAATCGCCTTCCCGGTGAAGGAGACGATGGTCAGCGGGAATTTGCTGGAAATGTTCAAAAACATCCGGGAAATCAGCTCCGACACGATCTTTGACGGCTCGGTGAGACAGCCCTGGGTGCGGGTGTCCGGCGTGACGGTCTCGGGAGCGGTGGAGGATTAGGGCGGCATACGAAGGAGATAAAGGGGGAAGATCGCGTGTCCGTATGGTACGAGGGGCAGCTTCGGATTTTGCAGACCGTTCTGCGCGAGACGGATATTCTGAACTACGACGCAAAGGCCGTTGCCGCCTACATGCAAAAGACCCGCAGTAATGTTCTGGTCGTCAACGCGGGCGGCATCGTGGATTTTTTTCCCAACGAAGCGGAGCCGGCGCATGGGAACCCTTTTCGGAAAGAGGGGCAGGATATCCTGGCCGATTTGTGCGCTGTCGTCCGCGCGGCGGGAATGCGCGTTATGGTGCGCGTGGATTTTCGCGGCGTGCAGAAATACCGCTATGAGGCGCGGCCGGACTGGTTTGCCCAACAGGAGGACGGCTCGCCCAAGCTCAATCCCCAGGGCCTGTACGCGCCGTGTTACACGAGCCGGTACGCCAATGAGCACGCGGTGGATTTCATCCGCCGCCTGCTGACAAAATACCCCCTTGACGGCGTATGGGAAAACTCCGTCGCCTTCGGGGCGGGCCTGTGCTACTGCCCGCGCTGCCGCGAAGGATACCGGGCGGAAACCGGAGAGGATATCCCCGGCGGCGGCGGCGACGGTCTTTCTCCGGCCTTTGACCGCTA
>WRLJ01000161.1 GCA_009777685.1 Oscillospiraceae bacterium
CGGCCCATAGAAAATCTTTGTTGAAAACTCCCGCACCCTGTGATATACTGCAAGGTATTACAACTAAGGAGGCTCGCCGAATGAAGAAAAAAACCATGGATGGGAATACCGCCGCCGCGCATGTCTCGTATGCGTTTACCGAGGTCGCGGGGATTTATCCCATCACGCCGTCCTCGGTGATGGCGGAACTGGCGGATAAATGGTCCGCCGGGTCACAGAAGAATATCTTCGGGCAGAAGGTCCGCGTGGTCGAGATGCAAAGCGAGGCCGGCGCCGCCGGCACCGTACACGGCTCTCTGGCCGCCGGAGCGCTGACGACGACCTTTACCGCTTCGCAGGGACTGCTTCTGATGATTCCGAACATGTACAAAATCGCGGGTGAACTGCTGCCGGGCGTGATCCACTGCTCCGCCCGCGCGCTGGCCAGCCACGCGCTGAGTATTTTCGGCGACCACAGCGACGTCATGGCCTGCCGCCAGACCGGCTTCGCGCTGCTGGCCTCCACCAACCCGCAGGAAGTCATGCATCTCGGCGCGGTCTCGCATTTGGCCGCCATCACGGGCCGCGTGCCGTTCCTGCATTTCTTCGACGGCTTCCGCACCAGCCACGAGATGCAGAAAATTGAGGCGTGGGACTATGAGACCCTCTACGATATGGCCGACCACGACGCCATCCGGCGTTTCCGGGATAACGCGCTGAACCCCGACCATCCCGTTCTGCGCGGCACGGCGCAGAATCCCGATATCTTCTTCCAGGCCCGCGAGGCGTGCAACCCCTATTATGACGCCCTGCCCGCCGTGGTCGAGGACTACATGGGCAAGGTCAACGCCGCGGCGGGGACCGACTATCAGCTCTTCAACTACTACGGCGCGCCGGACGCCGAGCGCGTGATCGTCGCCATGGGCAGCGTATGCGACACCATCGAGGAAGTCATCGACTATATGAACGCCCAGGGCGAAAAGGTCGGCCTTGTGAAGGTCCGCCTCTACCGCCCGTTCGTCGCCGCGAAATTCGCCGCCGCGCTCCCCAAGACCTGCAAAAAAATCGCCGTGCTGGACCGCACCAAGGAACCCGGCGCGCTGGGCGAGCCGCTGTATCTGGACGTCGTGACGGCGCTGGCTGAGCAGGGCGCCGGCCATATCCGCGTGGTCGGCGGGCGCTACGGCCTCGGCTCCAAGGATACGCCTCCCGGCAACATCTTCGCCGTCTACGCCAATCTGTCCGGTGAGATGAAAAACAAGTTCACCGTGGGCATCACCGACGACGTCACCCACCTCTCCCTGCCGCTCCAGGAGACGCCGGACACCACCCCGAAGGGCATCGTGTCCTGCAAATTCTGGGGAATCGGCGCGGACGGGACCGTCGGCGCAAACAAAAACTCCATCAAGATCATTGGCGACCATACCGAGCAGAACGTGCAGGCGTACTTCTCCTACGACTCCAAGAAATCCGGCGGCGTGACCATTTCGCATCTGCGTTTCGGGAACGCGCCGATCAAGTCCACCTACTTTGTCTCCAAGGCCGACTTCGTCGCCTGTCACAACCCCAGCTATGTGGACAAGTACAGGATGGTCGAGGATATCAAGCCCGGCGGCACATTTCTGCTCAACTGCCCGTGGGAGGACGGCGAGATCGGAAACCGCCTGCCCGCCTCCATGAAGCGGTATATCGCCGCCAACAGCATCAAGCTCTACGCCGCGGATGCCATCGGGCTGGCGCGCGCCATCCCGAACAACCCGCGCGGGCTGGGCGTGAACGTGATCCTGCAGGCCGCGTTCTTCAAGCTCTCCGGCATCCTGCCGATCGACGACGCGGTCAAGTATATGAAAGACGCCATTGTGGCCACCTACGGCGCGAAGGGCGAGGCCGTCGTCAGGCTCAACCATGACTGCGTGGACGCGGGTCTGAAAAACGTCCGCGAGGTTCCCGTGCCCGCCGCCTGGAAGGACGCCTCGGGCGAGGTTTCCGTCCCGGAGGTCAAGGGCAGCCGCGAGGATTTGACTGACTTTGTCAAAAACATCCTGATCCCCGTCAACGCCCAGCAGGGCGACAGCCTGCCCGTCTCGGCCTTCAGGGACGCCGCCGACGGCACGTTCCCGCAAGGCTCCGCCGCCTATGAGAAACGCGGCATCGCCGTGGATGTTCCCGAGTGGGTTCCCGAAAATTGCATCCAATGCAACCAATGCTCTTATGTCTGCCCGCACGCCGTCATCCGGCCCTTCGCGCTGGACGACGCGGAAGCCGCGGCCGCCCCGGCCCTCGCCCAAACCCTGCCGATGATCGGCAAGGGCTGTGAGGGCTTGAAGTACACCATCGTTCCGTCCACGCTGGACTGCTCGGGCTGCGGCGTCTGTACCGTGGCGTGTCCGGGCCGGAAGGGCGAAAAAGCCCTCGTGCTGAAGCCCATCGACACCCAGCGCGATAAGCAGGCCGTGTATGACTACATGGCGGAAAAGGTAGTCCCCAAGCCCGCCGTGGCCGCCGCGTTCAGGACCGATTCCGTGAAGGGAAGCCAGTTTGTCAAGCCGTTGCTGGAGTTCTCCGGCGCGTGCATGGGCTGCGGCGAGACGCCATACGCCAAGCTGATTACCCAGCTGTACGGCGAGCGCATGTATATCGGCAACGCCACGGGCTGTTCGTCAATCTGGGGCGGCAGCGCGCCGTCCACGCCGTATACCGTCAACCGCGAGGGCAAAGGGCCCGCCTGGTCCAACAGCCTCTTCGAGGACACCGCCGAGTACAGCTTCGGCATGGCTCTGGCGGTCGCGCAGCGGCGTGAGAAGCTGGCGGAGGAAATCCGTAAGATGATCGCGCCCGACTACTGCGACGCCGAGTTGAAGCAGGCCGGACAGGCCTGGCTGGACGCCAAGGACGACGGGCAGGCCTCCAAGGCCGCCTCCGCCGCGCTGATTGCCGCCTGTGAGGAAAACATCGTCCCGATCGACGAAAACATCGAATGGCACAGAAAGTATAGTCCCGAGAGTTTGGACGAGGCGATTCAAGCCAAAGAAGCCGGCGAAACGGTCTGTCTCTGCGACGCCTGCCAGGGAGCGCGGTATGTCCTTGACAACCGGGACATGCTGATCAAAAAATCCGTCTGGGCGTTCGGCGGCGACGGCTGGGCCTATGACATCGGCTTTGGCGGCCTGGACCACGTCATCGCCTCCAACCTGGACATCAACCTGCTGGTCTTCGACACCGAGGTCTATTCCAACACCGGCGGCCAGGCCTCCAAGGCCTCGCAGATCGGCCAGGTCGCGCAGTTCGCGGCGGCCGGCAAGGTGACGGCGAAGAAGGACTTAGCGCAGATCGCCATGAGCTACGGCCATGTGTACGTGGCGCAGGTGTCCATGGGCTCGTCGATGCCGCAGACCATCAAGGCCATCACCGAGGCCGAGAGCTACAACGGCCCGTCCCTCATCATCGCCTACTCCACCTGCATCAACCATCAGGTCAAGGGCGGGATGCGCAACTGCATGGTCGAGATGAAGGACGCCGTCGAGGCCGGGTACTGGCATACGTTCCGCTACGACCCGCGCCTGAAGGCGGAGGGCAAGAACCCCTTCCAGCTGGACAGCAAGGCCCCGGCGGTCGGCTATAAGGATTTCATCCAAACCGAGGGCCGCTATACGACCCTGAAGGTCCAGTTCCCCGAGCGCGCCGAGGCGCTGTTCGCGAATGCCGAGGACGCGGCCAAAGACAAGTACAGGAAGCTGGAGAAAATGGCCCAGGACGGAATCGGCGTGTAATCATCCGCCGCAAGACACAAAACCCATCCCCCCGCTTTTCAGCGGGGGGATACCATCGTCAAGGAGGAACTGTCTATGAAACCCGCTTTGCTGGTCCTGGCCGCCGGGATGGGCAGCCGCTACGGAGGCTTAAAGCAGATGGACCCGATATCGCCCTACGGCGAGACCCTTTTGGAGTTTTCCGTCTACGACGCGCTGGCGGCCGGCTTTGGAAAGGCCGTTCTGCTCATCAAGCGTGAGATGGAGGCGGATTTTGAGGCCGCCGTGGGCGCGCGCCTGCGCCGCTTGGCGGCCGCCTCCGGCGCGGAGGTCGTGTACGCCTATCAGGAAAAGGACGATCTGCCGGAGGGCTTTTCCGCGCCCGCCGGCCGCGTCAAGCCGTGGGGGACCGGCCAGGCGCTGTGGGCCGCGCGGCACGTCATAGACAGCCCGTTCGCGGTCATCAACGCCGACGACTTCTACGGCAAGGAGGCGCTGAACACCGCTCTGCGCTTTCTGACCTCCGAGGCCGGACCCGACGCCTACGCGCTGGTCAGCTACCGGCTGGGCAACACGCTGACGGAGCATGGGACCGTCGCGCGCGGCGTTTGCGAGGTGCGGGACGGCTTTCTGACCGGCATCACCGAGCGCCGGCGCATCGCCAAAACCCCGGACGGCGCGGCGTTTACCGAGGACGGGGAAACATGGGCGCCGCTTTCGCCGGACACGCCGGTATCCATGCAGCTCATGGCTTTTCATCCGGCCGTTTTCAGCCACGCGGGGCGGTATTTCACCGAATATCTGACGGCGCATATCGCCGACCCGTCGCGCGAGTACCTGCTGCCCGGCCTGCTGGGGGAAATGCTGGCCCGCGGCGAGGCGGCGGTGCGCGTCCTGCAAAGCGACGAGCGCTGGTTCGGCGTGACCTACGCGCAGGATAAGCCGATGGTGGTCGAGGCGATCGCCAGGCTGCGCCGGGACGGAATATACCCCTCGCCGCTGGCGGAGTGATATTGA
>WRLJ01000162.1 GCA_009777685.1 Oscillospiraceae bacterium
GTCGCGCTGGTCGCCGCGTTCGCCTCCGAAGCCGACCTGTTCATTCTGGACGAGCCGACCAGCGGCCTGGACCCGCTGATGATGGAGCTGTTTGTGGAACAGGTGCTGGAGCTAAAGCGCGGCGGCAAGGGCATCTTCCTCTCCAGCCACATCCTCAGCGAGGTGGAGCGGCTGTGCGACCGCGTGGGCATTATTATGAAGGGCAGGCTCCTCAAAACCGGCACGCTGGAGGAGCTGAAGCAGAGCGCCGCCGCCGAGGACGGCAAGCTCCCGGCGACGATGGAGGAGCTGTTCATGCGCTACTATAAAGTCAGCGAGGCGGTGTGAGCATGAGAGGGAATTTTGACCATTCCATCGACCTGACCCGTTTCGTCCTGCGGCGCGAGCGCGTCATCAGCACGCTTTGGGTCGCGCTCCTCGCGCTGTCCGCCGTCGCCCTCGCGCCCGGCATGAGCGATATGTTTGACATGGAGGCGCGGGAGGCGCTGGTGCAGACGCTGAATAACCCGGCGATGATCTCCATGATGGGGCCGGTATTCGGCGCGGAAAACTTCAGCGCGGCCGCGATGTACTGGGTCACGATGCCGCTGTGGGTCATTCTGGCCTCCGCGGTGATGAACATCTTCCTGATCGTGCGCCATACCCGCGCCGACGAGGAGCGGGGCCGGTCGGAGGTCGTGCGCTCCCTGCCGGTCGGGCGGTTTGCCAACCTCCACGCGGCCATGATCACCGCCGTCATTGTCAACGCCCTGCTGAGCCTGCTCACCGGAGCCGGTATCCTGGCGGCGGGCGTGGAGGGGATGGGGTTTGCCGGTTCGGCGCTCTATGCCGCGGTCCTCTTTGCCTCCGGCCTGTTTTTCGCGGCCCTCTCCGCGCTGTTCTGCCAGCTCTCCAGCAGCCCGCGCGGGGCGTCGGGGTATTCGTTTGCGGTCTTGGGCGTCCTGTATATGTTGCGCGCCGTCGGCGATGTCAGCCATGAGACGATCTCCTATTTCAGTGTGCTGGGGCTGGCCCAGCACACGCAGGCGTATATCGAAAACCACTGGTGGCCGGTATGGCTCATCCTGCTGCAAGCCGCCGCGCTCGCCCTGGTCGCGTATAAGCTCAACTCCATGCGCGACATGGGACAGGGCTTTCTCCCCGCGCGTCCGGGCCGGCGGGACGCCCCGAAGAGCCTGGGCACGGCGTTCGGGCTGTCCTGGCGGCTCCTGCGCGCCCCGATGCTGCTGTGGCTGACCGTCATGTTTGTGCTGGGCGCGTCCTACGGCTCGATTTTGGGCGACATAGAGACGTTTATCAACGACAGCCCGTTTTATCAGGCGATTGTGCAAGTCAATTCCAGCTTCTCCGTGCAGGAAATGTTTGCCGCCATGGTCAACAGCATGATGGCGCTCGTTTGCCTGGTCCCCCTGCTCCTGTTTGCGCTGAAGCCGCGCGCCGAGGAGAGCGACGGGCGGACGGAGGGCATCCTGTCCCGCTCCGTTTCGCGCGCGCGATACCTCGCCGGGTACACGGTCTGGGCGTTCGGCGCGAGCGTTCTGTTTCAGACGGCCACCGCCGCGGGGCTGTACCTCTCCGCCGCGGCGGTGATGGACGACCCGATTTCTTTCGGCTTTTTACTGCGGGCCAACTGGGTCTATCTGCCCGCCCTCTGGGTGATCATCGGCGCGGCGATTCTGCTGACCGGATGGCTGCCGAAAGCGGCGCCCCTGATCTGGGGGTATTTCGCGCTCAATTTCTTCACCGCGTTCATCGGCCGGGTTCTGGACCTGCCCGGATGGCTGAAGGCGGTCACCCCATTTGAATACATCCCGCAACTGCCCGTCGAGGAGGTCAGGCTCCTGCCGCTCGCCGTCCTGACGGCGGCGGCCGCCGCGCTGACCGCCGCCGGATTCAGCCTCTACCGGAGACGGGACATGACGGCGTAACACGCGCGTCAGCGCAGGGAAACGGGGCGGACCGGCCGGTCCGCCCCGTTCTTTGAAATTTATTTTTATTTATTTCAAAATACATATTGACTTTAATATTATTCAATGTTATATTAACAATATTAAACCTTGGAAGGGGGGGCTGACGCCATGCCGACGCGGATGCCGCCGGATTGGCTGGCCGGTCTGGAGGACGAGGAGCTGTCGTTTATCAAGAATTTTCTGCTCTGCTCCGGGTCACTGAAGGAAATCGCGGCCCAATACGGGGTCAGTTATCCGACCGTGCGGCTGCGGCTGGACCGGCTGATCCAGAAAATCCAAATCGCCGGGGAAAGCCCCGCGCCGTACATCGCGCTGGTCAAGCAGCTGGCCTTGAACGACCGGCTGGACTTCCAGACCGCCAAAACGCTGATTCAGGAGTACAAACGCATCCATACCGAATGGGAGGAGGAAAAATTATGAGTAGTTCTTCAATGGGGCCGATTGTCTTGATCATCGCGGCGGTGCTCGCGCTGGCGGGTTTCGCCGCGCTGTCCCTGTTACAGGTGCATCTGAGCCGCAAAAAAAGCCCGGTTCCGGGCCTGATTCTGCCGGTGGTGTCCGGCTTGCTGACGCTGTTTGTCGCGCTGCCGATTGCGTTGTTCGCCTTGAGGTCCGAGGCGGGAACGGTCCTCGTGGGGAACAGGGTCGGGTGGGGATGGGAAGAGCCGCGGGACAGTCTGCCCGCATCGCCGGAGAAGCCGCCGCACGGGGATGAGCCCCTGGCAGGGCAGGAACCCGGAAACCCCGCCGCCGCTGTGGCGTACAGCGCGGTCCTCCTGATTCCGCTGATGTTCATCCCGACGTTGACCTTCACCGTGATTTACATCGTCTTCCGCGTGCTGCTGCGCCGGTCTCCCCCGGAGACGCCGCGCGAGGACGGCTATGCCAGCCCGGCGGAGCTGAACAAGATGAACATTCAGGATTTGTAGAGCCGAAGGTCAGGGGTCTCCGTTCCTGGCGCCAGGGGGCGGAAGCGTGAAAAAATCCTTTTCCCCCGCGCGCCGCAACGGGACCGAAGCCCCGCTGACGCAGCAGCGGTAGCCGGGGAAGCTGTACAGCGTCACGTCCCCGGCGTCCGCCGCCGGAAACGCGCTCAAATCCACGCCGATCCCCTGCCCCGTCCGTTTCAGCAGACATTCCTTGACGGTCCAAAGCTCACAGAACCGCTCGTCCGGGCGGGGGGACGCGCGAAACTCCGCGTACTCCGCCGCCGTCAGGACTCTGCGCGCCAGCGCGTCCGATACGGGCCGGACCTCCTGCGCGTCCACGCCGACTTCGGCGTCCGATACGGCGCAGGCGGCGGCGAGGCGGCAGTGGCTGAGGTTGAAGCGGATGTGCGGGGGGTCTCGCAAAACGGGCTTTCCGTTCCCGCCGTACGCGAACCCGGGCGGCGCGTCAACGCCATAGCGCTCCCACAGCGCCAGACGCAGCAGAAGATACGCCGCCGCCGCGCGGTCCCGGTCCTCCGCGAAGCGGTACGCCGATATCTTCTCCCGCCGCTGATCCGACAGATACGGCGCCCACCGCTCCGCAAAGCCGCCGTCCGGCGCGCCGGTCCCGTCAAAAATATACAGCATGGAAAACCTCCGAAAACCCGATAGGGCGACCGCCGCCAGTATAGCACGTCAAACTGCTCATTGACAAGCCCCCTCCCCGTTCTGTATAATGAAAACCAATTTTGATTAGGGGGGCAACTCATGAACCGCGACTATTTGACAACGCTGTATGAAACCGTGAGCCGGCGCAATAAAGGGGAACCGGAATTTTTACAGGCCGTGCATGAGGTTCTGGAATCGTTCGAGCCTGTCTTGAAGCAACGCCCCGACCTTGTGGACGCCGGGGTGCCGGAGCGCATCGTCGAGCCGGAACGGCTGATCCAGTTCCGCGTGCCGTGGACCGACGATACGGGCAAAACCCATGTCAACCGCGCCTTCCGCTGTCAGTTCAACTCGGCCATCGGGCCGTATAAGGGCGGGCTCCGTTTCCATCCGTCGGTGAACGCTTCGATCATCAAATTTTTGGGCTTTGAGCAAATTTTCAAAAATTCCCTGACCGGCCTGCCGATGGGCGGCGGCAAGGGCGGCTGCGACTTTGACCCGAAGGGCAAGAGCGACGGCGAGGTCATGCGCTTCTGCCAGAGCTTTATGACCGAGCTGTTCCGCCACATCGGCCCGGACACCGACGTGCCCGCCGGCGATATCGGCGTGGGCGCGCGGGAGATCGGGTATATGTACGGGCAGTACAAGCGCCTGACCAACAGCTTCACGGGCGTTCTCACCGGCAAGGGGCTGACCTACGGCGGCTCGCTCGTGCGCCCGCAGGCCACGGGATACGGGCTTTTGTACTTTGCCGACGCCATGCTCAACGCCGCCGGCAAGAGCTTCGCGGGCCAAACCGTCGTCATTTCCGGCAGCGGAAACGTGGCGATTTTCGCCTGCCAGAAAGCCCAGCAATTCGGCGCGCGCGTGATCGCCATGAGCGACTCCGGCGGCTATGTCGTCGACGAAAAGGGCATTGACCTGGAGGTCATGCAGCAGATCAAGGACGTGGAGCGCCTGCGGATTTCCGAGTATGCCGCGCGCGTGCCCGGCGCGTCCTACACGCCCGGCTGCGCGGATATCTGGAGCGTCAAATGCGACATCGCCCTGCCCTGCGCGACGCAGAACGAGCTGGACGGCGCGGCGGCGGCGGCCCTGGTCAAAAACGGCTGCTTTGCCGTGGCGGAGGGCGCGAACATGCCCTGCACGCCGGAGGCGGGGGAGCATTTC
>WRLJ01000163.1 GCA_009777685.1 Oscillospiraceae bacterium
GAGCCCCCCACTGGGGGACTTGGCAGTCCCCCAGCCCCGCTCGCGGGTAATACGGGGGTTTTGCTTGTGCAAGACACGGCTGTTTACCGTAAGGGGCTTTTCCCAGCTGTCCTGGCCTCGACTTTTGGTTTTCTCTCTTTTTGTCTTTTGTGTTCTTCCCGGCCATACCCTTGCACTTTCTTTGCTGTCTCCACAGGGAACGGCCCTAACATGACATCTTTGTCGTACAATGTAACATCTAAAACATGACGTCCATGTAGGGACGCCATATATGGCGTCCGCCATTTCCCCCGACGCGAAAAATGGGGGAACACGGCGCGCCGGGGGCGTCGCGCCCTACGGCGTGTGCGGTTGGGGCGAACGGGGTGCGCGGGCAAACACGGGCGACCGGGGACGGTCGCCCCTACAGGGGTTTGTGCCCTGCCATGCACGCCGAAAATTTGCAGGCTGCACGATGATGCGTTTGCCTTGGGCTTAATCCAGCCCCATCCTGCCCGCCGAGAACAGCCGCGCGTCCATCTCCCGCAGGGCGTCCGCCACGCGGGGGCGGAACTCCATCTGTCCCAGCACATCGCGCTCGAGGTCAATCCCGGGCGCGATTTCTGTCAACTCCGGGCCGTCCTCCGTCAGGCGGAACACGGCGCGCTCGGTGACGTACAGCACGGGCTGGCCGCGCTTTCGGGCGTAGGCGGCGGAGAAGGTCACCTGCTCCACGGCGCGGACAAATTTGCGCGCCGCGCCCTCGCGGGCGACGGCCAGCCGCCCGTCCGCGACCCGCACCTCCAAGCCTCCGGCGGTGAACGTGCCGCAGAAAATCACCGCCCCGGCATTCTGCGAGATGTCGATAAACCCGCCGCAGCCGGGCAGGCGCGTACCGAAGCGGCTGACGTTGATGTCGCCCCCCGCGCCGGCCTGGGCCAGCCCCAGAACGGCGGCGTCCAGCCCCCCGCCGATGTAGAAATCGAACTGCGAAGGCGAGTCGAGGATGCAGTCCGGGTTCATCGCCGCGCCGAACGCCGCGCCGCCCAGCGGCACGCCGCCGTTGGGCCCGGACTCCACCGTCAGGATCAGCCGTTCCGATACGCCCTCCTCGGCGGCCACGGCGGCCACGCCCTCCGGGATGCCGATGCCGAGGTTGGACACCAGCGGCCTGCCCGCGCCGCCCTTCAGCAGCTCCAGCGCGCACCGCCGCGCGATGACCTTCCGCGCGTCCAGCGGCATGGGCGCAAGCGCCTCCGGCTCCGCGCGCGCCTCGCCGCTCAGGGCGGGGTCGTAGAGGGTCCGTCCCATGATCTGCTCGTGATGCTCCGGCTCCGCCACGACCAGCGCGTCGACATAATAGCCGGGGATTTGCGTCAGCCGCGGGTTCAGCGCTCCGCGCGGCACGATTTCTTTCACTTGCAGGATGACGATGCCGCCGCTGTTTTTGGCGGCTTGACAGATCGCCCGCGTCTCCAGCGCGACGGCCTCCTGCTCAAAGGTGGCGTTGCCCTCCGTGTCGGCACAGGTGGCCCGGACCAGCGCCGCCCGGATCGGCAGGGCGGGATAATGCAGATATTCGCGCCCGTCCAGGGTGACCAGCCGGATCAGGTCCTCCGTGGTGCGGGCGTTGACCTTGCCGCCCTCCGCGCGGGGGTCCGCGAACGTGCCCAGACCCACATGGGTCAGCGTGGGCCGGTGCGCGGCCGTGTCGCGCAGGATGTGCGTGATCACGCCCTGCGGGAAGTTATACGCCTCGATTTGATTGTTCGCCATCAGCCTTTGCAGCTTGGGGGCGAGGCCGAAGTGGCCGCCGACCACGCGCTTGAGCAGCCCCTCATGAGCCAGCCGGTTCAGGCCGCGCTCCCCGGCGTCGCCCTGCGCCGCGCAAAATATGAGCGTAAGGTCCCTCGGGCGGCCCTCCGCGAGGAACCGCGCCTCCAGCGCGCTCGTCAGAGCCTCCGGGTGCATACAGCCGGCAAAGCCCCCCACGCCTACCGCATCCCCGTCCGCAATCAGCTCCGCGGCCCCGGCGGGGGTCAGAATGGGTTTCATCGTTACCGCCACCTCGCTTTCGCGTTTGCGCATACACTATACACCAAGCCGGGCCGGGGCGCAAGGACCGGATTTGCGATTTTTCGCCCGCCCTTGACAAGCGGCCCGGTTTCCCATAAAATTATACCCATCAACGACGAGGCCCGAAGGAGGCTCCGCCATGTCCCGGAAACGTCAAGCCCCAGGCTCCGCGGAGGTGCGCGGGCGCATACTGGCCATTGCGAGCCGCATCCTCTCCACGGAGGGGGAGCGGGGCCTGTCCATCCGGCGCATCACCGGAGAAATGGGCTATTCCGCCGGCATCGTCTATCACTATTTCAAAAGCAAAGAGGATATTCTGGCGCATATCCTGAAGGAAGGGCATCAGCATATCCTGACCGCGGTGCGGCCCCCCGACGAGGCCATGCCGCCGGACGAGGCCATCCGCGCGGCGTTGATCAATTATGTCTACAACGGGATGCGCAACGCCGCCGAGTACCGCTCGATCATGTTCAACTCCTCCGGGCCGGTTCTGGAGGTCACGGCGGTGCTGGCGGAGGGGGCCAGCGAAAAACGCCCGGCGCTGCGGGAGCTGGCCGCGGCCCTGAGTGCCGGGGTCGCCGCCGGCCTGTTCGCGCCGTGCGACATCGAGCTGACCGCGCAGACGATCTGGAGCGCGGTATACGGGCTGCTGGCCCGGCTGATCGTGGAGCGGGATATCCCGCCGCGCCAGCGCTCCCGGCTGATCGAGCGGCAGATCGACATGCTGCTGAGGGGGATACGGGCGTAGCAAACCGATCGGGAAACCCCGTTCGCGCGGAGGACAGGCCGAAGCCTGTCCTCCGTATTTGTCTGCCGTCCCTGAGACTCCCGTCAACGGGAGCTTTTTTACGCTTTCGGCAGCCAGACGCCGGCTTTGAACAAATCGCCGTCGGCGGTCAGCTCCAGCCGCCCGCCCTGGGCGTCCATAAAGCTCTTGACAATCGACAGGCCCAGCCCGCTGCCCTCCCCCGCGCGGGACTCGTCGCCGCGTGTGAAGCGTTCGGTCAGCTCCCAGGGGTCCTTGGAGAGCGGGTGCCTGGAGATGTTCTTCAGCGTCAGCACGGCCTGCGGGCCGGAGGCATCCAGCTCCAGGTACACGCGGGAGCCGGGCAAGGAGTATTTCATCGCGTTGTCCAGCAGATTTTCCATCACGCGCCACATCAGCCGCCCGTCCCCGCGCGCCGTGACCGGCTCCGGCAGGGTAAGACGAAAATCCAGCCCGCTCTGCCCGATTCGCTCGTCCAATTCCCCCAGCACCTGCCGCGCCAGCGCGGACAGGTCCAGCGTCTCCAGCTGCACGCTGACGTTGCCGGAGGCGGCCTTGCTGGCCTCGAAGAGGTCGTCGGTCAGCGTTTTCAGGCGGTTGGCCTTCTGCGTCAGGACATCCAGATACTCGGGGGCCTTTTCGCTGTCCAGCCCCTCCGTTTGCAGCAGGTCGGCATAGGCGATCAGCCCCGTCAGCGGCGTGCGAAGGTCGTGCGAGACGTTGGTAATCAGCTCGGTCTTCATCCGCTCGCTTTTCAGCCGCGCCGCCACAGCGGTGTTGATGCCGTCGGACAGGTCGCCCAGGGAGCGCCCGATGCGCCCGAACACGCTGAACATGGCGGGGGGGGGGGCCCCCCCTCCCCGCGGGTGGGGGGAGATTTGTGCCCCCCCGCCTTTACTTGCACATTCTTCATCATTTATACAAACTGAACCATATATCCAATCTCCGGCTTACACCCCTCACGTCGGGGTAAGAACCCAAGAGCGTCCGGTCACAGTTCCATAAATGCTCCCCAGTTCTTTTCATAGTCAGGATGTACGTTTGATGTGCGATACGGGCTGCATCTTTATCCACAATTCAGGTTAATCGTAATCTTCCAGTCTGTACACCAAGTGCCATATCTCGGTGGAACTGTGATAACTTGATTACACGGAAACTTCACTCAGAAATGATCGAAGCCAAGGGCTGCACAGCATTTAGCAGTCTACTGCCTGTCCAAAAGCGAGCGGTTAGCCGCTAACATTCAGCTGACCCTCCACAAGGTCCCCAATGAGGTCTGCAATAACATGTCTGTCCCGGTTGGGAATTTGCGGCAAAACCCCACCATTTTGAAGCTGTAGTGTCTGCACAACAAGATGGCGCACAGCGACCCGCGAATTGCACGTCTCTTTCAAAATTCTGTACATATGTGGTGCCATCACGAAATGTGCAGGCAGCAAGGGTAAGTCACGGAATATCGTGACAATGAAAACGATCGTGACACTGGACAGGGCAAGGCCCAGCGCAGGAAATATAAAAGGCTGAGAGACTGGTCGGCGGTCAGGCTGGCGACTGTTCGAGTGACTGAGCCGTCGTTACAGCAACAGCCGAGTAAGGTAAGGCACTATCAGCTGTACTGGCCTGGACTGACAGACATACTGCATATACTGTACATAGGTAAGGTAAGGCACTATCAGCTGTACTGGCCTGGACTGACAGACATACTGTATATACTGTACATAGGTAAGGTAAGGCACTATCAGCTGTACCGACCTGGACTGACAGACATACTGTATATACTGTACAAAGGTAATGTAAGGCACTATCAGCTGTACTGGCCTGGACTGACAGACATACTGTATATACTGTACATAGGTAATGTAAGGCACTATCAGCTGTACCGACCTGGACTGACAGACATACTGCATAT
>WRLJ01000164.1 GCA_009777685.1 Oscillospiraceae bacterium
CGGGGTGGCCCGGCCCCGGCGGGGGGGGGGGGGGCTGTCCCCCCCGGCAGGGAAAACCCGGGGGGTGCCGGTCATCGAACGGGGCGCGGGCCCCTGCCATACTTACGTCGACGCGGAGGCGGACCTGGACATGGCGCGGGAGATTGTCGTCAACGCCAAGTGCCAGCGGCCCTCCGTCTGCAACGCCTGTGAGACCCTGCTGGTCGCGCGCGCCGTCGCGGCGGAGTTTCTGCCGCGCGTGAAAGAGGCTCTGGACGCCTACAGCGTCGAGCTGCGCGGATGCCCGGAAACCGCCGCCCTCCTGGGAGACAGCGTCAAGCCCGCCGCGGAAGAGGACTGGTACGCCGAATACAATGACTTCATCCTTGCCGTGCGCGTGGTGGAGGACGTGAACGAAGCCGCCGCGCATATCAACCAATACGGCACCCGCCACAGCGAGGCGATTGTGACCGGAAACTATTTTACCGCCAACCGCTTTACCGGGCTGGTCGACGCCGCCTGCGTCTATGTCAACGCCTCCACGCGCTTCACCGACGGCGAGGTGTTCGGTCTGGGCGCCGAGATCGGCATATCCACCCAAAAACTGCACGCGCGCGGCCCGATGGGGCTGACGCACCTGACCAGCATACAGTATGTGATCCAGGGGGAAGGTCAGGTCCGGTAGGCGCGGAATCGCTGTCAAGCGCTTGCAAAACTGGAAAATTTGTAAATTTGTCCGATTGCTTTTGCCTTGACCGTCAGGTATAATAATTTTGTGCGATGTTTTCCCATCGAGTGTATGTTTGGACGGTGATGTGTGTATGGAATACTTCCGGGCCTTGAAAGGGAAACGCGTCGGCGTAATCGGCCTCGGCATCAGCAACCGGCCTCTGGTGGAGCTGCTGGTCTCCTACGGGATTCAGGTATCCGTCTACGACAGGGACGAACGCATCGACCGCTCTCCGTGGGAGGCGCTGGGCGTCTCGCTGACGCTGGGCGGGGACTATCTGGACCGCCTCGAGGGGGACGTGGTGTTCCGCACACCCTCCCTGAGGCCGGACGACCCCGCGCTGGAGCGGGTGCGCGCCGCGGGCGGCGCGGTGACCTCGGAGATGAACGTTTTTTTGGCGCTGTGCCCCGCGACCGTTCTGGGCGTGACCGGAAGTGACGGAAAGACCACCACCGCCGCGCTGATGGCGGAAATGCTGAAGGAAGAAACGGCCGGCTATCACCGGCGGGTCTACTTAGGCGGAAACATCGGCTCGCCGCTGCTGGCCCGCGTGCCGGAAATGACCGAGGCGGACTTCGCGGTCGTGGAACTCAGCTCCTTCCAGCTGATGGATATGACGCATTCCCCGCATGTGGCGGTCATCACGAACCTTACGCCGAATCATCTGGATTGGCACAAGGATATGGACGAATACATCGCCGCCAAGCGGCGCATCCTGAATTACCAGCAGGCAGGGGATATCGCGGTGCTGAACCGCGGCGACGCGGTTACGGCGGCCCTGCGCGTGCGCGGCCAGCGCAGGGAGTTCGGCCTGAGTTCCGGAGACGGCGGCAGTCTCGGCGCCTGCTTGCCGCCGGAGGACATTCTTCTGCCGGGCCGGCACAACGCGGAAAACGTGATGGCGGCGATCGCCGCCACGTCGGACTGGGTCCGTCTGGAGACGGCGGTGCATGTGGCGCGGACGTTCCGCGGCGTGGCGCACCGCAACCAGTTTGTGCGCGAGGTGGATGGCGTGGCCTTTTACAACGATTCCATCGGCTCCACGCCGACGCGCACGATTGCCAGCCTGTCGGCGCATAAGCAGCCCGTGGTGCTGATTTGCGGCGGCTACGACAAAAATCTCTCGTATGAGCCGCTGGCCAGGGAACTGCACCGCGCCAAGGCCGTGGTGCTGATGGGCGCGACCGCTCGGAAAATCCGCGAGGCGGCGGAACCGCAGGCCAACCGCCCGCCGATGTACGACGCGGCCGATATGGCCGACGCGGTGACAAAGGCTTACGCGCTGGCGATGAAGGGCGACGTGGTCATGCTCTCGCCCGCCTCGGCGTCCTTTGATATGTACCGCAACTTCGAGGAACGCGGCGACGCGTTCAACCGGCAGGTGTTGGCGCTGACGTAGGAATAGGGGGGTTGAAAGGGGGGTGCAAGAAATGAACTGGACGACGATACTCATTATGATGGCCGGCGCTGCGGCAACCAGTTATTTCATGTTTCAAGATTATCGAAACGGAAAGGTTTCCAAGAAACTCTTTACGACGGTTTTTATTCTTGACTTAATCATCATTGCGGGCGGGGTGTTTTCTCTTAGTTTTAGTTGGTTGTGAAAAATCTGGTGAGGCAGAAAATTTATATTTTATGAAGGAGGAATATTGATGCAATTCGAATATAAAAGCATTGATTATTATGGTCATACGGACATAGGCGAATTAAATCAATTAGGGGCACAAGGATGGGAGGTTATAGGATATTCTGTTATAGCGAATAATAACGGAAATCTATTCCATTATGTGCTTTTGAAAAGACGAATAAAGTAGGCATTTTCTGCGTCGCCGCGGTGTGAATCGTTGAAGCCTTGGAGGACGTGCAAAAATGTAGGGACGAACTGTGTTCGTCTGCTATGATCCGAAATAGGCGTGGTTGTTGAAAATGCGATCTATGTTCCCGCATACAATCCTGTTTTTGTTGACAAATACGTGATTATGCCGAATCCTATACACAGGATGATTGTGATGACGAATGACGGACGAACACAGTTCGTCCCTACATTTTCACGAATCATCAAACAATCTAAAGGTTTACGCCGATTGCGGGGGCGGTGACAGGCATCGCCCTTTTTGGCGTGAAAGGAGGCTCGTGATGCTGAATGTACAGAACATTTTGACCCGGCTCTGCGCCCGGCCCGGCCCGTCCGGGCGCGAAACCACGGTCTCGGCCGCCGCCGCGGAATGCCTCGCGCCGCTGGTCGGGCGCGTGGAGACGGACCGCCTCGGCAATGTGCTGGGCTATTTGCCCTGCGGGGAGGAAAACGCCCCCGTCCTGCTGCTGGACGCGCACCTGGACGAGGTGGGCGTGATGGTCACAGCCCGCGAGGAGGGCTATCTGCGCTTCCGGCCCGTCGGCGGGCTGGACCCGCGCGTCATGCCCGCGCAGCGGGTGCGGTTCCTGACCGATCCGCCCGTTTTGGGCGTGGTCGCCTGCCTGCCGCCGCATATCCAGACCGGCGAGGAGCAGCATACCGTCCAGCCCCTGGAGGAGCTGTACATCGACACGGGCGGCGCGGAGATTCCCGCCGGAACGATGGGCGTCTTTGACCTCTCCGCGCCCTTCCAGGCCGGATTCGCGCTGGGGGCCAGGCAGTTTAGCGCCAAATCGCTGGACGACCGCGCCTGCTTTGCCGTGCTGCTGCGCGCGCTGGAGCTGCTTCCGGCCATCGAGCTGCTGCGCGGCCGAACGCGGCGGGCCGATATCGTCGTGTGCGGCTCGGTCATGGAGGAAACCGGGAGAATCGGCGCGGAAACGGCGGCCTACGGCGTACAGCCGGACTACGCCGTCGTCATGGACGTGGGGTTCGGCCAATCCCCCGACGCCCCCGGGGACGGCACCTTCAAGCCCGGCGGCGGCCCCATCCTGACGCTCGCGCCGGAGTGCAGCCGCCGCCTGTCCGCCACGCTCCAGTCCGCCGCCAAGGAGGCGGGGATCCCGCTCCAGATAGAGGTCTGCCCGCGCGGTTCCGGCACGAACGCCTCGGCCTACCAGATCAGCCGCCGGGGCGTGGCCTGCGCCGTGCTGGGCGTGCCGCTGAAATACATGCACACGCCGGTGGAAACCGTGCATCTGAACGACATCGAAAACGCCGCCCGCCTGCTGGCCGAGTGGATCGCGGCGGGCGAATTTCACGCGCGCGAAACGGAATAGGGGAGGGCGGAGCATGGAATTACTGAAAACCCTTTGCCGGCTGGACGGCGTATCGGGCTGGGAGGATGAGGTGCGCGCCTTTATTCTGGAGCGCGCCCGGCCCTTCGCCGACGAGATACGCCAAGATGCGCTGGGGAACGTCTTCGTCTTCCGGCGCGGGCGGGAGCGGGCGGAGAAAACCCTGTGCCTGATGGCGCATATAGACGAGGTGGGCCTGTTTGTCAGCGGGATCACGGACGAGGGGTATTTGAAGGTCCTATGCTCCGGCATCGACCCGCGCGTCCTGCCGGGCCGCCCCGTGCGCGTCGGTCTGGAGAAGGTTCCGGGCGTGATCGGCCTGCAATGCATCCACCTGGCCGAGCCGCAGGAGCTGAAAAAGGCCGTCAAGGTCTCCAAGCTCCACGTCGACATCGGCGCGGCGGACCGCGGGGAAGCCGAGGCGCTGGCGCGTCCGGGCGACCCCGTCTCGTTTGTCTGCGAGCCGGAGGAGACGGGGGACGGTTTCTTGTGCGCCAAGGCCATCGACGACCGGCTGGGCTGCGCGGTCCTGCTGACGCTGCTGGAGGAGGAGCAGGCCCGCGACTGCTGGTACGTCTTTACCGCTCAGGAGGAGGCAGGGATGCGCGGCGCGTTCGGCGCGGCGTTTGCCCTGCGGCCCGATATCGCGATCATCGTGGAGGGCACGACCGCCGCCGACAGGCCGGACATCCCGGCCCACAAGCGGGTCTGCGTGCCGGGGCGCGGCGCGGTCATCCCGTTTATGGACGGCGGCACGCTGTACGACCGGGGCCTGTTTGAACTGCTGCGGGAGATATGCAAGG
>WRLJ01000165.1 GCA_009777685.1 Oscillospiraceae bacterium
AGGGGGGCTGGGGGCGGCACGCCCCCAGTGGGGGGTCCGGGGGAGACCTCCCCCGGGAATGCCTGAACACCACCCAAACCAACAGCCGGACGGGCAAACGGTGAAAACCCTTTCCCCAAAGTTTGCAGATAACCCTGCGGGACGCCGAGGTCTGCGTCCCCTACGGCCTGTGCGGCGGGGCAAACGCGGGCGGGATAAGGCAAAGCAAATGCTCTTACCCTAGGAACAAAAAAGGGAAGCCGGACAGCTTCCCTTTGGTTGGTTTACGGTTCGGGTATCGGTTCCGGTGCGGGCTCCGGTGCGGGCTCCGGCGTCGGGTCCGGCGTGGGTGCGGGGGTCGGCTCCGGCGTCGGGTCCGGCGTCGGCGCGGGTGTAGGTTCCGGCGTCGGGTCCGGTGTGGGCTCCGGCGTGGGTGCGGGGGTCGGGTCCGGCGTGGGTTCCGGTGTGGGCGCGGGGGTCGGGTCCGGCTCCGGCTTCGGGGGGCCGCGCTCTATGACCTCGTCAACGCGGCGGTAGTTGCTCGTCGCCTCCTGCGTGCGGCTGACGAGGTCGCCGGCCGGGTCCGTCAGGACGCGGAAGGTTTCAACCCGATAGCCCGTATGGCCGACCACCGTTCTGAGCTGCGTGCCGGCCGGCAGGTCCGGGTTATCCATATAAATCGTCTGATACGGAGTCTCGGTCAGCACCTCGCGCTCCATCGTGACCGTGTAGTTGTTTTCCTTTGTCCCGCGGATTGTGACGATGTTCCTGCGCCCGTCGGCTTCGACCCGGATCTGAATCGGATACGTTTTGTCGTTTTCGATGACCAAGTCCGGGCCGCCGCCGGAGTCGTAGAACGTCGCGTCCAGTCCCAGCGGGATATACGCCACCGTCATATAGTGCGCCGCGCGCTGCACGATTTTCAAATCCGCCAGCAGCGCCGCGTAATAGATCGTGGAGGTCACCTGGCAGATGCCGCCGCCGACGACGTCCTCCACCAGACGCCCGCCGACATACCCGCCGGCCTGCTCATAGCCGGCGGCCTCCGAGATACTGCCCACGGCCCCGCCGAACGAGAACTGCTCGCCCGGGAGCAGAATCCACTCATGGCAGGATTCCGAGGCCAGCGCGATGTTGTGCTTGCGGCTGGACGAGGAGCTGGCGTAATCGGTCTGCGCGCGTCCCAGCGTGTCGCGGAACAGGCGCTCCTGCAGCATACTCTGCGTAATGGACGGCTCGGTGCGCGTCAGCGGGACGCGGAGGGTATCCGCGCCGCCGGCATCATCCAGCCAGGCGCGGACCGGCGGCAGGTCCACGTCCGTTCCGTAGGTGTGCGGCTGGATGCTGTAGCCGGTTTCGGGCGCGCCGGCCACCGCCGCGTCCGCCGCCGGCGCGTATACGCCGGCGCGCACAGCCTCCAGGTCCGGCGTTTCGGGCGGCACGTCGTCGGAGGAGAAGGACAGGGCGCCGAAATTATATTCCTCCAGATGGCGGGCCACCAGCTCCGCAATCGGCCGCGGGTCGATGAAGCGGCCCGCGCGCGGGCGCGTAAAGGTCAGCGTATCGCCGTCGCGCGCCACCCCCAGAGGGACGGCCGGCGTGACGATCTGTTCCGTAACCTCGGAAAGCAAGGAAAAAATTAACTCTTTGTCTATGTAGACGGTCCCCGCGCCGCCGGCCTCCAGCTCCGTCCCGCTTCGCCCGAGCAAAAACCCCAGCCGCGCAAAGAAACCGCCCCGGCGCCCGGCCAGGTACGCGGCCTCGGCGACGGTTTCGGCGGTGGTTTCCGGAACAATGCGCGCGCCGGTATTGCCGGCTCCGAACACCAGCTCGTGCCCGTCGATACGGACCGGCAGCGTTTCATCGGGATATTGGGAGACCGCAAACAAATGGAAGGACAGAGCGGCGGCGGCCTCCGGCCGCGTCAGGCCGGACAGGTCTATGCCGTCATAGGAAACGCCCGCGTAAACGCGGTCATAGCCGTATACGCTGTACAGCGACACGGCGAGCGCGGCGGCCAATATCACGCCGCCCAGAGCGGCCAGCCCGATGCGCGCCGGCTTGACCCAGCGCCCGGCGGGCGTCCGGGGTCCGGCGGACGGTTTTGTTTTCGGCGACAGTCTGGTTTTGGCGGACGGCGCGGCCTCGGCGGCGAACGCCGCCTCTCCGGCGGGCGCCGCCCGCTTGGCAGACGCCGGTGACGGCGGTTTCGCGGTGACGGATTTTCCGCCGGCTCCGTTTCCCATGGCTGTTTTCCCCCTATCGGAAGTGCGTTTCTATCTCTGTATATTCGTATCTATTATACCCCGGAAGAGGGCTGAAAAACAATTACAGATTGGTAACTAAACCGGGGCCTTTTTTCGGCGCGTTTACCATAATTCTCCCATTCTATCTTATGGTTTTCGGTTTTTGGACAAGAGATAGAAAAAATGTGAGAACCGGGAGAAGGATTTGATAAAAGTGAACAACGGCGGCCATCCCGCTGATGTCTATGCGCCGCCCTTGCCCCGTTTTTTTCTCAGCAGGACGACCGCCGCCGCGGCCAGGCCGGCCATCGAAACGGCCAGGAGGAGGAATCCCAGGAGACCGCTGTCCCCGTCGCCGGACGCCGGCGGGGCGGGGGTTTCGGCGGGAGGAGACGCGGCCGGCTCCGATGGCTCCGGCGTCGGGGACAGCGTGGGTTCAGGCGTCGGCTCCGGGTCCGGCTCGGGGGGATTGAGGGGGTCCCAAACAAACATCACCTCGCCGGTCCTGATGTTCTCCATTTTAAGCCAGTTGATGTCGAATGCGTTGCCGCCCTGGTAGCCGCGGACGGCGAGGTTGCCGATCAGCCCCTCGGCCGGCTGGCTCCCGTCCATCAGCACGTCCGTGACCAGCGTGTATGTACCGGAGTTCACCATGCCGCCGTTAAAGAGGGCCGGGACTATCGTTGCCACATCGTGGAAGCTGAGATGCCGGTTGTGCGGGTCCTCGTTGACGACCTGCCCGTCCCGGGAGGTGTAGCTGCCGTTTGTGTTGTCCTTGATCCAGCGCACGCGGACGCCGGCCGTGCCCAGCGCGGTATAGTTGACGGTCAGGCGGTACGTCTCGTCTTTTTCGGGGACGAAGGCGATCCTGCCGTCGCTTTGCTGGTCGCCGCCCTGCGCCGTCGACCACGGCCATTCGCCGGCGCTGGTTCCCAGGAGGATATTCGCGCCGCCCCAGGTGTCCCCCCGGTTCAGGGAAAAGACATAGACGCCGGGGACATAAATGTCCTCCGCCTCCCCGCCCTCCTCGGACACGGGATGCCGCTGGAGATACTCATCGGGCCAGAGCGCGCCGAGCAGCGCCTCCTTGGCCGTGATCTGCCCGTCCTCGGGCGCGTTGAACAGCAGCGGCAGGCCGGAGGCCTTCCAGCTGCCCCCGTCGTCCGTGCCCCAGAACGTCACGCGCTCGATGACCTTGGGATGGCCCGTGGTGTTGGCCGGGCCGGCGGCGTATTTTTTGAAAATCTGGAACAGCCGCGCGTATTGCTGGGCTTGCGAGATGGCCTGCTGTGAGGTCAGAAGGCCCGCGTTGAGGTATTCGATATCCAGCTCGGTGAAGCTGATGCTGACGCCGGGCAGCGCCGCGATCAGGGCGACGGACGCCTCCACGTCCCCCACCTTCGTGTTGCTGTTGTAATGCTCCTGAAAGCCGACACCCTCGATCAGGGGCTTGCCATTGGGGCGGCGGCCCTCGTACCGTTCGTTGATGTCCTTGACCATTTCATAGATGACCCGGGCCTTTGACTCGGAGTTCAGGCCGAAGTCGTTGTAGTAGAGCTTGCAGTCCCAGCCGTTTTCGTCGGCGACCTTCGCCGCCCTCAGAAACGCCAGCTCGACCCACTCCCAGCCGAGGGCCAAAGCCCAGCCCTCGCCTTTTTCCAGCGCAAACCGCCAGTTTTCCGGATCATCGGGGTCCAGCGAGCCGATGGCCTCGTTGACCACGTCCACGGCCTGAAGCTGGCCGCCGAACTCGCCGAACACGCCGTCGATGTGGGCGTTGAGGTTTTGCAGGGCGGTATCGCGGTCAAAGCCGGGCGCGTCCCAGAGCCAGTTGGGGGACTGGGAGTGCCAGGCCAGGGTGTGGCCGATCAGCCGCACGCCCCCGATATGCTCTCTGGCGGCGTTCAGCGAGGCGCGGGCCGGGTCGAAGGTAAAGACGCCCTTCTGATTCTGCGTCGACGAGGGCTTCATGCTGTTCTCGGCCGTGACCGCGTTGTAGGTATAGGCCATGAACTCCGACCGGACGGGGGCGCCGAACCGGTCGATCGTCCCGACGAGAAAATAGTCCTCATACACCTCCCGGAGCGCGGGGTATTGGTCGTAGTTCAGCCCCGCCCGCGGCAGGTCGAACGCCTTGGCGGCGGGGAGGAGCTGTCCGGACGAAATCAGCGCGAGGACCGTGATCAGGCAGAGCGCGGCCGCCGGCAGCCGTTGTTTGAGCATATTGTTTTCCTCCTGCGCGGATGGTTTTGGTGGTTTGATTATACCATATCAAGCACAAACAGGGCAAGTCGCCCGCGGCCGCCATATATGGCGTCCCTACACATACGCCATGTTAGGGCAGTTCCCTGTGGAGACAGCAAAGAAAGTGCAAGGGTATGGCCGGGACGTGCGAACAAGACAAAAAGAGAGAAAACCCGAAGTCGAGGCCAGGACAGCCCGGACAAGACCCTTACGGTAAACAGCCGTGTCTTGCACAGACAAAACCCCCG
>WRLJ01000166.1 GCA_009777685.1 Oscillospiraceae bacterium
GGGCGCGCTGCCCCGGCTGCGGGTTTTCCTCGCCGGACCGCGACTACTCCGGCGCCCCGGACACGGAGCGAGGGACGCTGACCGTCCGGGACCGGGAGGGGGCGCGGGAGTTCGCCCTGCCCGGCGACAGCGTGTTTAATATTTATAACACCCTGACCGTCATTGCCGCGCTGCGCGAGCTGGGGCTGAGCCGGGACGAGGCCGCCGCCGCCCTGGAGGGGGCGGAAATCCCCGCCTCGCGCTACAATGAAACCGAGGCCGGCGGCGTGCGCATTGTGATGCAGATGGCCAAGGACCGCAACGCGCTGGCCTGCTCCCGCGCCTTCGACTACGTCGCGGGCAAGCCGGGGCGCAAGCAGCTGATTTTGATGATGAACAACCTCAGCGACGCCAAGGGCTGGTCGGAAAACACCTGCTGGCTGTACGACTGCGACTTTGAGCTGCTGAACCGCGAGGACATCACGCGCATCGTGGCGACGGGGCCGCGCGCGCCGGACTACTATCTGCGCTTACTGCTGGCCGGAGTTCCGGAGGACAAGCTGCGCCGGGCCGCGCGCGAGACGGACGCGCCCGCGGAGCTGACGCCGGAGCCGGGCGGGAGCGTATACATCTTCTACGGAACCGACGCCATTGATCTGGCCTATCGGGTCAGGGACCTCGTCAAAAGGAGAGCGCTCCATGAGGATTGAAGTGTTATATCCCGAGCTATCCAATCTGTTCGGCGACGCGGCCAATGCCGGATATCTGCGCCGCGCCCTGCCGGAGGCGGAGTTCATCCAAACGCCCCTGAAGGCGCGCCCCGCCTTCGCGGACGGGGAGGTGAGCCTGATCTATCTGGGCTCCATGACCGAAAGCGGGCAGTCCCACGCCGCCGCCGCGCTGATGCCGTACCGGGAGAGGATGGAGGCGCTGATCGGCGGCGGGACGGCGTTCCTCGTCACCGGCAACGCTCTGGAGCTGTTCGGGACGCATATCGAAAACGAGGACGGCTCCCGCCTGGAAACCCTGGGCTTGTTCGAGCTATACGCCAGACGCCGGATGATGCGCCGCTATAACTCAATTTATCTGGGCACGTTTGAAACCATCGAAATCGTCGGCTTTCAGAGCCGGTTTTCGCACATCTATGAGGGCAGCGGGCCGCCCGTCCCCGCGCTGTTCCAAACCGCGCGCGGCGCGGGCCGCCGGCCCGGGCAGGCGGAGGAGGGCGTGCGCGCCGGCAACTTTCTCGGCACATGCGTCCTCGGCCCGCTGCTGCCGCTGAATCCGCCGTTTACACGCCGGCTGCTGGGCCTGCTGGGCGCGGAGGAACGGCCCCTGCCGTATGAGGCGGCGGCGGAGGCGGCGTATCAGGCGCGGCTGGCGGAGTTCCGAGACCCGGCCACGGGAGAGGAATACGGCTAATCCGCCGTCAGCCCGTCTCTGGAGACCACCCCGCAGATGCGTTCGATCAGTATTTTCAAATCCGCCAGCAATGCGTCGTTGTGTCCGCGGATATAGTTCAAATCCTCCCGGCGGCCCGCCGCCCCGAGGAGCCTGGCGTCCTCAGATAGCTTGTCCGCCCCAATGGTGGCCGCCGCGCTTTTCAGGCCGTATACATGCACCGTATACAGGGCGGTATCCTGACGGGCAAGACTGCTTTTGATCTCGTTGAGCATCTTGACCCCGTCTTTGCGGAAAGCGCTCAGCGCCATTATGTAGTTATCGACCGTCCCGCCGTTGAGAAGAATTCCCCGCTCCGCGTTGACCCCCTCGATTTGGATCGAGTCGCCGGCGTCTTCACGGGCGGACGGCTCTTTCCGCGTTTCCGCGCCGTCCCGCGGGGTTTTCTGCTTGTCCTTCGGAAGCCACTTCTCCAGTGTGGCGTTTAGCTTCAGGATGTCGATCGGTTTTGAGAGAAAGTCGTCAAAACCCTTGCTCAGAAGCATTTCCTTTGTGTCCGCCGCCAGGCCGGCCGTCAGCGCGATGACCGGAACCGTTTTGCAGTACGGGTCCGTACTGCCCAGCGCCCTGATCCGTGCCAGCGTCTCAGCGCCGTCCATCCCGGGCATCATGTGATCCATGAAAATAAGGTCATACCGCACGGCTTTGACCGCGCGGAGCGCCTCCTCGCCGCTTTTGCACATGTCGGCGCGCAGCTTGTAGGGCTGCAGCAAGCCCTCGGCTATCTTCAGGTTTGTTTTGATGTCGTCAACGACCAGAACGACCGCGTCCGGCGCGATCCGTCTGGCCGCGACGCTTTTGCTTAAATTGCTGACGAAACGGTCGGAAACGCCGTTGAGGAGGTTTGCGACCGGCAGGCAAAAGACCGGCGTTGTGATGATGCTGACATTCCGGTCGGCGATCGCCTCGCCGAATTCCGCGATCAGAACAAATTCGGCCCTGGACTCAAATTCGGAGTATATCTCCTTGACCTGTTCATACAAAACGGAGGCGATGAACACGACCGAATACCGCGTTTTTGTCAGTTCATCGTACAGCTCCGGCGCCGAGGAGACGATGGTATAGGGCACGCCGAGGCTCTCCATCGTCAGCCGGATGGAGCGGATGCACAAGTGCCGCCGCTCATAGACCAGCACACGCTTGCTTCCGGGGTCCTCGACCGCCGCCAGCTTCAGGCCGCTCCGGTATTGCTGCGGGATGACCGCGGTACACACGCCGCCCCGGCCGCCCCCGGACGCAACCGTGAGCGTGCCGTTCAAGGCCTTCGCGAGGCTTCCCGATATGGCAAGCTCCAGCCCCGTTCCCTCAAAGACCGCGCTGTCCGTTCCGGCGGGGATTTCCCCCGGCACGACGCCGTTCCGGCTGTCGGATACCCGGATCACCAACTGGAGCGTATCCGCATCGGCGGCTTCCCCCTGAACGGAGAGCGAAAGATAGCCCTTTTCCGTAGCTTTAACCGCGTCCTTCAGCAGATTGATCATCATCTGACGGACCCTCGCGGCATCGCCGCGGAGCCGGTCGGGGATATCGCAGTCAATGTCCACGATGAACCGGAGCCGTGACTCGAGTATGGCCGGCTTCATAATATCGATCACGTCATAGATGAGCGCCGAAAGCCGATAATCCTGGCGGGCGGCTTCAAACTGACCCATCCCGATTGCGGCAAAATCCAGCACGTCGTTGACGACGGACAGCAGATTCCGCCCCGCCTGCTTGATGGTCAGCAGATGCTCCTGCGCGCCGGCCGGATCCTCCTCGCGCAGGGCAAGCTCCGCCATGCCTATGATCGCGCTGATCGGCGTCCGTATCTCGCTGCTCAGGTGGATATACGCGGATAAGGCGTCGGCGGACGGGACAGGCGGCTCCGCCTTTCCCGCGGCATTTTCCGCGGACTCGCTCATAACGCACCCCTCCCCGTAATCCCCCGCGTCCCAAAAGCTCCCTATCCCGGAGCCTTTCCAGCACGCAGATATTATACACACTTTTTTCGCTTAAAGCAAGCCTTTCCGCCGTTTTTCTCAGAACCGGCGCATAAAAGCCACTTTTTGCAATTTTCTGTCCCACCGTTTCCCTCCTTAGCGTCCCAAGGCCCGCGAAATGCCTTTCTGGGCTTCAATGAACAGCAGCATCATAAAACACAGCGCGGTCACCTGCACCCAGCCCAGCGGGCCGATCGGGCTGAGGGAGAACGCCTCGCGGAGCGGCGCGATGAACATGACCGCCAGCTGCAGCGCCGCGGACCCCAGAAAGGCGGCCGCCAGCGCCTTATGCTCGCGCAGGCGGATCTCGAACACGGAATGGCGTTCGCTCTGGAGGCTGACGGCGGCAAAGAGCTGGGACAGAGAGAGGGTCATAAACGCCATCGCCGTGGCCCGGCCCGGGTTTCCCATGCCGCCGCCGAGCAGGAAGGCGGCCAGCGTCAGCGCGGCCTCCGCCGCGCCCGTCAGCCCGATCCGCACCCAGTCCCGCGCCGTGAAGAACGGGCGCGCGGGGTCGCGGGGCGGGCGCTCCATCACGTCCGGCTCCTCCGGCTCCGCCCCCAGGGCCAGCGCGGGGAACGTGTCGGTTACCAGATTGATCCACAGAATATGCACCGGCAGCAACAGCTTCCAGCCCAGCAGAGTCGCCGCCAGCACCGCGAGGACCTCCCCGGCGTTGGAGGAGAGCAGAAACCGCACGGTTTTGTGAATGTTGTCGTAAATACGCCGCCCCTCGCGCACGGCAGCGACGATGGTGGAGAAATTATCGTCGGTCAGCACCATGTCCGAGGCGGCGCGGGACACGTCGTTGCCGGAGATGCCCATGCCCACGCCGATATCGGCGGCCCGCAGAGCCGGCGCGTCGTTGACGCCGTCTCCGGTCATGGCGGTAATCCGCCCGCGCCGCCGCCACGCGGTCACGATGCGGTGCTTATGCTCGGGCGACACGCGCGCGTAGACGGCGACGCCCTCTACGCGCGCGGCCAGCTCCGCCCCGCTCATGGCCTCCAGCTCCGCGCCCGTCACGACCGTGCGCCGGTCAGCCCCCAAAATCCCCAGCTCGCCGGCGATGGCGACGGCGGTGGCCTTGTGGTCCCCCGTAATCATCACCGGCAGAATACCGGCTCCGCGGCAGGCGGACACGGCGGCCTTCGCCCCCGGCCGCACCGGATCGCTCAGGCCGGCAAGCCCGAGGTAGGTCAGCCCGCTCTCCGCGGAGGCGGCGCCGCCGAGGACGGCATCGCTTATGTCTTTATAGCCGAAGGCCAGCACACGCAAGCACCCGGAAAGATCGGA
>WRLJ01000167.1 GCA_009777685.1 Oscillospiraceae bacterium
GGTCCGGCGGCAGGGTCGACCGCGTGGCCGTCTGGCGCGCGCCGGACGGCAAGCTGTATGTCCGCGCCGTGGACTACAAGACGGGCGCGGCGGAGTTCGATTACGCCCCGGTCCTGCAAGGCGGGGCGGTGCAGCTGCCGCTCTACCTCGCGGCGCTGACGGGGATGCCGGAGGCGGAGGCCCTGCTCGGCGGCAAGACCGAGCCGGCCGGATTTCTGTACATCCCCGCGGGCGCCGCCCGCAAGCGTCACCCGGGCCGCCCCTCGCCGGAGGAGCGCGAGAGCGCCCGGCGGGCGCTCAAAAAGCGGCGCGGCCTGCTGCTGGACGATCCGGAGGTACTGCGCGCGATGGAGGACGGCGGGACGCCCTCCTTTGACTACCTGCCCGTGCGGCTGAAGAAGGACGGCACGCCGTTCGCCGGCTCGCCCGTGCTGGACGCCGGGCAGATGGACGCGCTGGGGCGGCGGGTGCTGGACGATCTGCGCCGGAGCGCGCTGGACCTGACGCGGGGCGACGTATCGGCCAGACCGCTGGTGTCCGCCGCCGGAAGCCCGTGCGACCGCTGTGACTACCGTCAATGCTGTTATCATGACGAGACCCGCGACGGGATCAACCCGATGAGAAAGATGAACCGGGAACAATTTTTGGCGGAACTGGAGGCCGGCGTTCCATGAACACAAAACAGGAAATCCTGGCTTTACTGGAATCCGGCCGGGGCGCGTGGCTGTCCGGCGAGGCGCTCGCCGGGCGTCTGGGCGTATCGCGGTCGGCGGTCTGGAAGGCGGTGAGCGCGCTGACGGCGGAGGGCCACCGCATCGAGGCCGTGACGCGGCGCGGCTACCGGCTGGCCCCGGACTCCGACGTGGTCAGCCGCGCCTCCCTCCTGCCGCATCTGAACGACCCGTCATACGCGCGGGAGGTGCATGTCCACGCCGTGCTGGACTCCACCAACGCCAAGGCCAAGGCGCTGGCGCTGGCCGGACACCGCCACGGGACGGTGGTCGTCGCCGACACGCAGACCGCCGGGCGCGGGCGGCTGGGCCGCTCCTTCGCCTCCCCCGCCGGGGCGGGGCTGTACATCAGCTTTCTGCTGGAGCCGGGCCGCCTGCCGCTGCGGAGCCTGACGTGGATCACGGCGGTCGCCGCGCTGGCGGTCTGCGACGCCGTCAAGCTCGTCACGGGGCGCGACGCGCGGATCAAGTGGGTCAACGACGTGCTGCTGGACAACCGGAAAATCTGCGGCATCCTGACCGAAGCGCTGACGAATCTGGAGGGCGGCGGCGCCGACTGGCTGGTCGTGGGCATCGGGATCAACGTGCTGTCCTCCGCGCTGCCAGAGGACCTGCGCGGCGTCGCGGCGGGGCTGTACGGGGACGCCGCGCCGGGCGGGACGCGCAGCCGTCTGGCCGCCTCGCTGATCAATACGTTTCTGGCCCCGCGCCTGTGGCCGGACGAGCGGGAGTTGCACGCGGCCTACCGGGCGCGGCAGGTCGTGCTGGGCCGCGAGGTCACGGTACACAGCAGCGAGGACTCCTACCCCGCGCGGGCCGTCGACCTGGACGCGGACGGGCATTTGATCGTCGAACGGCCGGACGGGCGGCGGGAAACGCTGTGCAGCGGAGAGGTTTCCGTCAAATTGTAAACCTATTTTTATTATATGGTTGACAATTCAAAAACACTGTCATACAATAGAACTTCCCCGGAACCCCCGTTTTCGTCATTGTGGGGTAGCACAATGTACAATCTAAAGCATGACATCTACGTAGGGACGCCATATATGGCGTCCGCGGGCGGCCGGGACGGCCGCCCCTGCAACCGGCGTAAACCTTTAGATTGTATATTGTACTACAGGGTTCCGGGGAAATCTATTGTTGTGATGGGAGGCCAATCGCGTGAGCGATACCGGTACGGGCCGCGCGCGGCGCAGGCAAACCGTTCTGTCCCTGACGCTGTGCGCGCTGTTTGCCGCGCTGACGGCGGTGCTGTCGTGGGCGGCGATTCCGATGCCGTGGGGCGTGCCGTACAATCTGGCGCTGATCGCGGTGTATCTGGCGGGGGCCCTGCTGGGGGCGAAGCGCGGGCTGGCGGCCATGCTGGCGTATGTGCTGCTGGGGGCGCTGGGCGCACCGGTGTTCTCCGGCTTTGGCGGCGGTCTCGCGCGGCTGCTTGGCATGACCGGCGGCTATATCGCCGGTTATCTTCCCACGGCGCTGGCCGTCGGGCTGGCGGCGGACCGCTGGGGCCGCTCGGCGAAGGTGATGATGCTCGTGATGGCGGCGGCGACGCTGCTGCTGGTGTATCTGCCCGGAACGCTGTGGTTTACCGTGTACAGCCGCGGCGGGTATTCCTTCGGCGCGGCGCTGATGGTCTGCGTTGTCCCGTACCTGGCCGGGGACGCGGCGAAGATCGCCCTGAGCGGGGCGCTGGCGGGAAAGCTGTACGGACTCCTGCCGGCCCTGCGCTCCGCGCGGTGAGGGGTTGGGCGCGATAACCGCATGATCGCGCAGCCCGCACAAACCCCTGTAGGGCGCGATGCCCACATCGCGCCGGCGTACCACAATCGTCATTGCGGGCTTGACCCGCAATCTCCCCCGGGGGATTATTCGCTAATCTGGGGGGGATTGCGGGGCAAGCCCGCAATGACGGAAACAGGGTGCCCCCGCACACACCCCTTCGTAGGGGCGATTTCCCATCGCCCGCCGTGTTTCCCCGCGCACCCCGTTCCCCCAACCGCACACACCGTAGGGCGCGACGCCCCCGGCGTCCCGCAAAACCTCCCCAACGCACCCGCACGGGGAACCACGGCGCGCCGAGGTCGTCGCGCCCTACGCACGGGATATACGGGCAAAACCCCGGTATTGAAAAATCGTGGTATTTATGATAGACTGTATTATAGCTACGCCGTTTGTATTGTATAGCAAGGAGGGTTAAAATCTGTGAGGAAACAGAAAATATATTTGGAAACGACCCTGTTCAATTTCTATTTCGATACGGACAGGGAAGCCCATGCCGCTACTGTCAAACTGTTCAAAGAGATAGCGGCGGGTAAGTATGAAGCGTTCACCTCAACCTATGTCACCGATGAATTGGAAAACGCTCCGCAAGAGAAGCGCGACAAAATGATTGGACTGATAACGGAGTACAACATCGCCGTTCTCGCTCCCAATGATGAAACCATGAGGGTAGCCGACCTTTATACCAACGAGGGAATAATACCCTTAAAATATCTCACCGATGGATTGCATATCGCCATCGCAACGGTGAACGACTTAGACATGATAATCAGCATGAACTTTCAACATATTGTCAAGCGGAAAACGAAAATCGGCACAGAGAAAATAAACGCTTTGAACGGCTACCGAGCCGTGGAAATATATTCGCCAATGGAGGTGGTTGAAGATGAAAACGATTAGCACAATCGAGCAAGAGGTCAATCAAATCCGTCTTGCTATCTACGAGAAGATAAAGGACATGACCCCCGCGCAAGTCACCGAGTATTACCGCAAGAGCGGCGAAGCCACCGCCAAGAAATACGGCTTCAAAATAATAGCAAGCGCGAAAGAAACCGCGCAATCATAAAGGAGAATGTAAACCATGAAAACAACAAAAATCTTCGCACTCGCCCTTGCGCTGATAATGGTATTTACGCTCGCGGCTTGCGGGGGCGGCAATAGCCCGCCGTCATCGCAAACGCCGTCCGCGCCCGATACGTTCACGCCATCACCAAACCCGACACAGGGCGACGGCGGCAATGACCCCGGCACAGGCGACTCCGGCAACGGCGGCGACCCCACGAACGGAAATGGCGGTGACACCATGCAATTCGGCGGGTACGACTGGCGCGTACTCGAAGTGCGTGACGGTCAGGCACTTCTGCTGAGCGACCGCGTACTCGAACAACGCGCATACCACGACCGCTACGTCGGCGTGACGTGGGCGACTAGCGATATACGGGCGTACCTAAACGATACGTTTTACAACAGTTTCAGCGCGGCTGACCGAGAGCGCATCGCGGAGACGCAGGTAACCACGAACGACAATCCATGGTACGGTATCGCGGGCGGCGGGACGACGACCGACAGGATTTTCCTACTCAGCATAGAAGAGGTAGTACGGTACTTTGGGGACAGCGGGGAGTTGGCGCGAGTTCCGGAGCAGACACACGGACCCTTCACTTGGACGGGCGATGACGGAATCAGCCACGAATATTACGTCTGGGACCGCCAAGGATTCAACGACACATATAATGAATCCAGAATCGCATACAGCGAAGACGGTACGGCGTCGTGGTGGTGGCTCCGGTCGCCCGGCTACCATCCTAATATTGCCGCACATGTTGACATTTTCGGCTTGCTCGACGTCCTTGGTCGCAATGTGGAACGTGATGACGGCGGCGTCCGTCCCGCCTTGTGGCTGGAGCTGCAATAATAAGGCCAACACAGCGTAACAGAGCGGCTAAATAAAACCGCAAGCGCGAAAGAAACCGCGCAATCATAAAAACTCTTCAAATAAAGGTAGGGAGAATGGCAACCATGAGAATCTCAAAAGCATCAAAAACAAAAGTTTTCGCGCTTGCCCTCGCGTTGATACTGGCGCTGACCCTCGCCGCTTGCGGCGGCGGTTCCGCGCCGGACAGCGGCGGCACAGGGGGCGATTACACGCCCTCTAATCCGCGCTGGGTCGATGTTGAAAACGGCATCATCG
>WRLJ01000168.1 GCA_009777685.1 Oscillospiraceae bacterium
TCATGGCGATTCCCCTTTCTCAATCCTCGTCTTCCAGCAGGCCCTTCAGCTTCTTTCGGGCCCGCGTCAGGCGGCTGCGGACGGAGGATTCCCGCCGGCCCGTCAAACGCGCGATCTCCGGTGTGCTATAGCCCTCATAGTAAAACAAATGGATCACCGCGCGGTCCGGCCCCGGCAGTCTGGCAAGGGCCTCCATCAGCTCCCGTTCCGGCTCGTCCGCCGCCGGGTAGGTGTCGGTCAGCGGCACGGTATGCCGCCGCCACGCCGATTTCAGCCGGTTTTTGCACAGGTTGACCGTCACCCGCGTCAGCCACGCCGCCTCATGCTCCGGGGAGGCGAATTTCGGGGACGTTTCCCAGAGGCGCAGGAACGTGTCCTGCACCGCCTCCTCCGCGTCGGCGGAGTTTCCGGTCACAGCCAGCGCCGTCCGGTACAGCCTTTGCGCATGGCCGCGGACAACGCGCTCGTAAGCCTCGGCCTTCACGGTCTCACCTCTCTCTAACACTGCGGCCCGCATGTCGGCCTCACCTCTTTCCGGCGAGAGTCTCTCTGCTCTATATACAAGACAGAGGGGCCAAACGCTGCGCGGCGCGGAAAAATATTTTCGCCGGACTGGTCGACACGGCCTCTGCCGTGTGATATAAATGACTGGAGGCGGCGCATCGGCCGTCCGGGAAGGAGGCCGCTCTCATGCAGTTGGACAGCTTTCTGCGCGCCGCTCTGGACGAGGACATCGGCTGGGGCGATATCACCACCGAGGTCTGCGTCCCGGCGGACACGCTGATCGTGGGGCGGTTCGTGGCCAAGGAGGACCTGGTCGTCTGCGGGCTGGACATCGTCCGGCGCGTGTTCGCGCTGCTGAGCGACCGCGTGATGCTGACGCCGCGCGCGGCGGACGGCGACGCCGTGACCAAGGGCACGGTCATTGCCGACATCACCGGGCCAGCCCATCCGGTGCTGATGGGCGAGCGCGTGGCCCTGAACTTCCTCGAGCGCCTGTCCGGCATCGCCACGCGCACGCGGGACCTGCGCCGCGCCGTGGAGGGCGCCAAGGCGCGCGTGACCGACACGCGCAAGACCACGCCGGGGATGCGCACGCTGGAAAAATACGCCGTCCGGGCCGGCGGCGGCGCCAACCACCGCATGGGCCTTTCCGACGGCGTATTGATTAAGGACAACCACATCGCCGCGTCCGGCGGCATCACCGCCGCGGTCCGCCGCGCCAAAGCCGCCGCGCCCCACACGCTGAAAATCGAGGTGGAGGCGTCCAATTTGGATCAGGTCGCCGAGGCGCTGAACGCCGGGGCGGATATCATCATGCTGGACAACATGGACGCCGGCATGATGGCCGAAGCGGTCCGTCTGGCGGACGGGCGCGCGCTGATGGAGGCGTCGGGCAATATGGGCGACAAAAATCTGGCGCACATCGCCGCGTCCGGGGTCGACCTGATTTCCGTCGGCGCGCTGACGCACACGGTCCGCGCGGCGGATATCAGCTTGCAGGTGGAGACGATGTAGCGCCTATACCCGCGGCTCCGCCGTCTCCGCCATATCCCCCGTCTCCAGCCGGGGCCATACACAATCCCGCAGGAACGCCTCCACCTGAGACACGCAGCAGCCGATGTACAGCGACGGCTCCGTCAGCGCGTCCAGCTCGTCCCGTCCCAGCCCGAACGCAGGGTCGGCGGCGATACGCTCCAGCAGGTCGTTGGGCTTGCCCTCGTCCTTAACCCTCCGTCCGGCTTCCAGCGCGTGGAGCCGGATTTTTTCGTGCAGCTCCTGACGGTCGCCGCCGGCCTTGACGGCGCGCATCAGGATGTTCTCACTGGCCATAAACGGAAGCTCCTCGCGGATGTGGCGCGCGATCATGCCCGGATGGACGGTCAGCCCGCCCGCGACCGAGGCGTAAAGGTTCAAAATCGCGTCCGCCGCCAGAAACGCCTCCGGGACGCTGACGCGCTTTCCGGCGGAGTCGTCCAGGGTGCGCTCAAACCACTGGCCGGCGGCGGTATGCTCGGCGACCGGGACAAAGCCCATCACCACGCGGGCCAGCGAGGAAATGCGCTCACAGCGCATGGGGTTGCGCTTATAGGGCATCGCGGAGGAGCCGACCTGCCCGCTCTCAAAAGGCTCCTCCACCTCCTTGAGGTGGGAGAGCAGGCGGACGTCGGCGGCAAACTTCGCCGCGCTCTGGGCAATGCCGGACAGCGTGTGCAGGACATACGCGTCCACCTTGCGCGGATAGGTCTGGCCGGATACGGGGTACACGCCGTCAAAGCCCATTTCCGCCGCGATGCGCTCTTCCAGCCGGCGCACCTGGTCCTCGTCGCCGCCGAACAGCTCCTTAAAGCTGGCCTGCGTGCCGGTCGTGCCCTTGGAGCCGAGCAGCTTCAGCGAAGCCAAGCGGTGTTCAACCTCGTCGAGGTCCAGCAGCAGGTCGTGCAGCCAGAGCGCGGCGCGCTTGCCCACCGTGACCATCTGCGCGGGCTGGAAATGCGTGTAGCCCAGCGTGGGCAGGGCCTTGTACTCGCCGGCGAAGCGGGCCAGCCGCGCCATCACGGCGCGCAGGCGCGCGGCGATCAGCGTCAGCGCATCGCGCAGGATCAGGATATCGGTGTTGTCGCCGACGTAACAGCTGGTCGCGCCCAGGTGGATGATCGGCGCGGCGGCGGGGCATTGCTCGCCCCAGGCGCGGATGTGGGCCATCACGTCGTGCCGGAGCTTACGCTCCCAGTCGGCGGCGCGCTCATAGTCGATATCGTCCAGATGGGCGGCCATTTCGTCCAGCTGTTCCCGCGTAACGGGCAGCCCCAGCTCACGCTCGGCACGGGCCAGCGCCAGCCAGAGCCGCCGCCAGGTGGAAAACTTTTTGTCCGGCCCGAACAGCTCCAGCATCTCGCGGCTGGCGTAGCGGGTGTTCAGCGGGCTTTCGTATGGTTTCACGGCGATACCACCGCCTCTTTATAAAGTACGCGGTTCAAGCGCGCGAATCCGCCGCCAGTTGCTTCTCAACGCTCGCCAGCTTGACCGCCAGACAGAAAACCTCCATCGCCTGACGCAGCTCGTCCAGCGGCGGGAAGGTCGGCGCGAGGCGGATGTTGCTGTCCTTGGGGTCGCGGCCGTAGGGGTAGGTCGCGCCCGCCGGGGTCAGCGACACCCCGGCCTCGGCGCACAGCTGCACAATGCGCCGGGCGCAGCCGGGCAGGGCGTTGACGCTGACAAAGTAGCCGCCCTCCGGCGTCGTCCACCGGGCGGCGTCCCGTCCGCCCAGACGGGCGGAGAGGATTTCCTCAATCAGGTCGAACTTGGGCTTCAGGATTGCCGCGTGCTTGCGCATGTGCGCGTATACGCCCTCCGCGCCGCCGAAGAATTTTGCGTGCATCAGCTGGCGCAGTTTATCCGGGCCGATGGTCTGCATACTCAGGCGCTTTTTGATAAACTCGCAGTTGGACCGGGACGAGGCGATGCACGTCACCGCCGCGCCGGAGAACGTGACCTTGGAAAACGAGGCGAACACCAGCGGTATATGCTCGTTGCCCGCTTCGGCGCATTCCCGGATCAGGTTCGGGATGCGCCGCTTTTCGCCGGAAAACTGATGGATGGCGTAAGCGTTGTCCCAATAGACGCGGAAGTCCGCGGCGGCGGGCTTGAGCCGCGCGATGCGGCGCACCGTCTCGTCGGAGTAGACCAGGCCCGTCGGGTTGGAGAACACGGGCACGCACCACATCCCCTTAATCATCGGGTCGGTGGATACCAGCTTTTCCACCGTGTCCATGTCCGGGCCTTCATCGGTCATCTTGACGGGGATCATGTCGATATGAAAATACTGGCAAATCGAGAAATGCCGGTCATATCCGGGCGAGGGGCACAGGAACTTTGGCTGGCCCTGGGACCGCCAGGGCGCGCCGTCCCGGACGCCGTGCGACATATTGGAGGCGACGTTGTCAAACATCAGGGCCAGGCTGGAGTTACCGCCCACGATGACCTCGTCCGGCTCCAGATCGAGGATGGCGGCGAAGATGCGCTTCATCTCGGGGATGCCGTCCAGCCCGCCGTAGTTGCGGCAGTCCAGGCCGTCCTCCGCCATATATTCGTCGTCGCCCAGGCACGTCAGCAGCCCGCGCGACAAATCCAGCTGCGCCAGCGACGGCACGCCGCGCGTCATATTCAGCTTCAGCCCCCGGCTTTTACAGCTCTCGTATTGCTCTGTCAAAGCGTCTCGCTCGCTGGCCAGCTCGGCGGGTGTGTATGCGCCGTAGGGTTTCATGCGGGGTCATCTCCTTGTCTTTCTCAAAGTCGGCGGTGTTTTAAGCTACTATCATAACACGGGCCGGACAGGTTTGCAAGGAAATTACTCTTTTGGCGCAGAGCAAGAGGATTTACGTTGCCCGTATCCCGTCCATAGGGCGGGCGCAAACCCCTGTTTTCGTCATTGCGGGCTTGACCCGCAATCCCCCCAGATTCGCGATCCTCCGGGAGATTGCGGGGCAAGCCCGCAATGACGGTTGTAGGGGACGCGGCCCTCGGCGTCCCGCAGGTGATCCGCAAACTTCGAGGGAAGGTTTTCACCGTTTGCCCGTCCGGCTGTGGGTTTGGGTAGTGTTCAGGCATTCCCGGGGGAGGTCTCCCCCGGACCCCCCACTGGGGGACTTGGCAGTCCCCCAGCCCCTCTCGCGGATAATACGGGGGTTTTGCTTTG
>WRLJ01000169.1 GCA_009777685.1 Oscillospiraceae bacterium
TTATAAGAAAAATTTGGGCAGCCGCGACCGGGGAACGCGGGCGGGGGGGCGGGGGGGGATGGAAGCGCGTCCGCTCCCGGATTCAAGCCCCGACCGAGCGGCAAAAACAAAAAGCCCCGCAGCCCTAGGGCTGTGGGGCTTTTTGCGCTGGCACGCCTGGAAGGATTTGAACCTTCGACCTACCGGTTCGTAGCCGGGCACTCTATCCACTGAGCTACAGGCGCGTATCCCGAATCAGCGTACCCAGACAGTGTAGCAAAGAAGAACCGGTTTGTCAAGCGAAAATTGACTGCCATTCATTCACTCTTTCTTTTCCCCCCCGTCCGCGGTATAATAGGGGCGCGGCATTCCGCCGCAATACTTACGACACCATAGGGGAAAAGCATGTATAAACTGGGTTTGGATATCGGCAGCACCACCGTCAAGGCGGTCCTGACGGACCGGGACGGTACGGTCCTGTACTCCTGCTACCGGCGGCACCGCTCGGATGTTCTGGGGGAAATGGCCGCGCTGTTTGACGAGATGGCGCGGGAGATGCCCGATGTGACGGCGGCGGTCTGCCTGACCGGCTCGGCGGGACTGGGCGCGGCCGCCGCGCTCGATTTGCCGTTTACGCAGGAAGTGGCCGCCGCCACCGGCGCGGTGGGCCGTTTCCACCCCGGCGCGGACGTCGTCATCGAGCTGGGCGGCGAGGACGCGAAAATCATATTTCTAAAGCCCGTCATCTCTCAGCGCATGAACGGAACCTGCGCCGGAGGGACCGGCGCGTTCATTGACCAGATGGCCGCGCTGCTGCAAACCGACGCGGCGGGCCTCAACGACCTGGCGGCGCGGTATACCGCGATCTACACCATCGCCTCGCGCTGCGGCGTGTTCGCCAAGAGCGATCTTCAGCCGCTGCTCAACGAAGGCGCGTCGCATGAGGACCTGGCGGCGTCCATCTTCCAGTCCGTCGTCAACCAGACCATCGCGGGCCTGGCCTGCGGCCAGCCCATCGGCGGAACCGTCGTCTTTCTGGGCGGCCCGCTGTGCTATCTGTCCGAGCTGCGCGCGGCCTTTGAGCGCGCGCTGAAGGACAGCGTTACGGAGTTTGTCGCGCCGCGCCGCGCCGACGTATTCGTCGCGCTGGGCGCGGCGATGTCCGCCGACCCCGCGGAGGGTCTGGTCGCTCTGCGCGATCTGCCGGAACGCCTGCGTAACGCCAGCCCCATCGACCCCGACATCACGCGCCTGCCGCGCCTGTTTGAGACAGAGGAAGACCGCCGGGCCTTCTATGAGCGCCACAGCCGGGAAAAAGCCCCCCGCGCGAACCTGAGCGAAGCCTCCGGACCCTGTTTCCTCGGCATCGACGCCGGCAGTACAACCCTCAAGGCCGCGCTGGTCGACCGGGAAGGCCGGCTGCTGTTTTCCCGCTATATGACCAACGACGGCGCGCCCCTGCCCCGCGCGGCGGATATCCTGCGCGCCTTATACGCTCAACTCCCCGCGGACGCATACATCGGCGGCGCGCTGACGACCGGCTACGGTGAGGCGCTGCTGAAAACCGCCCTGAAGGCCGACAGCGGCGAAATCGAGACGCTGTGCCATACCCGCGCCGCGCAGAGCTTCGCGCCCGACGTCAGCTTCATCCTGGACATCGGCGGGCAGGATATGAAATCCATGACCGTCCGCGACGGCGTGCTGGACAACGTCCTGCTCAACGAGGCCTGCTCGTCCGGCTGCGGCTCCTTTATCCAGACCTTCGCCGAGTCGCTGGGCCTGGACGCCCCGGAGTTCGGGCGGCGCGCGCTGGAGGCCGACTCGCCTGTGGACCTGGGTACGCGCTGTACCGTATTCATGAACTCGCGCGTTAAGCAGGCGCAGAAGGAGGGCGCGGGCGTGGCCAACATCTCCTGCGGGCTGGCCTATTCCGTGGTGCGCAACGCGCTGTTCAAGGTCATCAAAATGAAGTCCCCCGCGTCGCTGGGCCGCCGCGTCGTCGTGCAGGGCGGCACGTTCCTCAATGACGCCATCCTGCGCGCCTTTGAGGTCGTCGCCGGACTGCCGCCGGTCCGGCCGGACATTGCCGGGCTGATGGGCGCGTACGGCGCGGCTCTGCTGGCGGCGGAACGCTGGGAGGGTGGCCGCTCGTCGCTGCTGGAGGCCGGTCAGCTGGACGAGGCCAGCCCCCGCCGGACGGCGCAGGCCGTCTGTCAGGGCTGTCAGAATGCCTGCCGCCTGACGGTGTCGCTGTTCAGTCAGGGACGCCGCCTGGTCTCCGGCAACCGCTGTGAGCGCGGCGACGGCCGCAAGCCCGACCCCGACGCGCCCCCCAATCTCGTGTATTGGAAATACGACCGCCTGTTTTCCTATAAGCCGCTGGCGGAAGCCGCCGCTCCGCGCGGCGTGATCGGCCTGCCCCGCGCGCTGAATCTGTATGAAAACTACCCGCTCTGGCACACGTTCTTTACGCGCCTGGGCTTTTCCGTGGCGCTGTCGCGCTCTTCGGACCACACCCTGTTTGAGCTGGGCATGTCCTCCATCCCGTCCGAAAGCGTCTGCTATCCCGCCAAGCTGGCCCACGGGCATGTGGAGGACCTGCTTTCGCGCGGCGTCAAGAACATCTTCTACCCCTGCGTGACGTATGAAAAGAAGGAAAACCCGCTGGCGCGGGAGCATTTTAACTGCCCCATCGTGCAGAGCTATCCCGAGGTCATCGACGCGAACCTGGACCGTCTGGCGCGCGAGGGGGCGCGGCTGATTAAGCCGTTCATCTCCCTCCATCACCGCCAGCGGATCGCCCGGACGCTGCAAGCCGCGCTGGCGGAGTTCGGCGTGACCCTGCCGGAGGTGCGCCGCGCGCTGGCGGCGGGCTTTGCCGAGCTTGAGCGTTTCCGCGCGGAGGTGCGCCGGAAGGGCGACGAGACTGTGGCGTGGCTGGAAGCGACAGGCAAAACCGGTATCGTGCTGGCCGGGCGGCCCTACCACGCCGACCCGGAGATCCACCACGGCCTGCCGGGCCTGCTGACAGACCTGGGCTTCGCGGTGCTGACCGAGGACTCGGTGGCGCACCGCGGCCGCGCGGAGCGCCCGCTGCGCGTGATCGACCAGTGGATGTACCACACGCGCCTGTACGACGCGGCGGCCTATACGGCGGGCCACCCGCGGCTGGAGCTGGTGCAGCTCAATTCGTTCGGGTGCGGGCTGGACGCCGTGACCAGCGATCAGGTGGCGGAAATCATGCACGCGGCGCGGAAAATCTACACCCTGCTGAAGATCGACGAGGTCAACTCCCTCGGCGCGGCGCGCATCCGCCTGCGCTCCCTGGCCGTCGCGCTGGAGTCGCGGCGGAAAAAGGGGAGCGCGCCGAGGAAGAGGCCGCGCGACTATACCCTGTCCCCCAAGCCCTTCACGGAGGAGATGCGCAAACGGCACACGATCCTCGCGCCGCAGATGTCGCCGGTCCACTTCGAGCTGATCGAGGGGGTGTTCCGCGCCGCCGGCTACAATATGGTGATTTTGGAAAAGGCCACCCCGGAGGATGTGGAAACGGGCCTGCGGTATGTCAACAACGACGCCTGCTACCCCTGCGTGGTGGTGGTCGGGCAGCTGGTGGGCGCCGTTCAGTCGGGGCGGTATGATCCGGACAATACCTCGGTGTTCATCACGCAGACCGGCGGCGGCTGCCGCGCGACCAATTACGCCGCCCTGCTGCGCCGCGCCTTCCGCGAGGCCGGGTATGAGCAAATTCCCGTCGTGGGCCTGTCCGCCGGCGGCATTGAGAAGCATCCGGGCCTGAAATTTCCGCTGGGGATGCTGGCCGACGCCGTCAAGGCGGTCATGCTGGGCGACCTGCTGCAGATGGCGCTGCTGCGCACGCGCCCCTACGAGGCGGCCCCGGGCTCGGCGGACGCGCTGTACCGCGACTGGCTGGGCCGCTGCCGCGCCAGTCTCCAGCGCACGGGCCGGCATCTGAGCTATCAGCGCATGATCGACGGCATCGTCACGGCCTTTGAGTCTCTGCCGCTGCGCGACATTCCGCGCAAGCCGCGCGTGGGCCTGGTCGGCGAGATTTTGGTCAAGTTCCACCCCGACGCCAACAACAACGCCGTCGGCGTCATCGAGCGCGAGGGCTGCGAGGCCGTCGTGCCGGGCCTGATGGGCTTTTTGCAGTACTGCTTCCACAACTCGGTCATCAAGCAGGACACCTACGGCGGCTTTGCCGTCCAGTCCGCCGTGATGGGGCAGGTCAGCCGCATCATGGAGACCTTTGAAAACTCCGTTCGCCGCCGGCTCTGGGATTCCGGGCGCTTTCACATGGAAACGCCGATCCAGCATTTGGCGTCCAAGGCCGGACGGGTTTTGAGCGTCGCCAACCAGTGCGGCGAGGGCTGGCTGCTGACGGCGGAGATGATCGACCTGATCGAATCGGGCACGCCGAACATCATCTGCGCCCAGCCGTTCGCCTGCCTGCCCAACCACGTCACGGGCAAGGGCATGATCCGCAAGCTCCGCGAGCTGTACCCCGAGAGCAACATCGTGCCCATCGACTACGACCCCGGCGCGTCGGAGGTCAACCAGCTCAACCGCATCAAGCTGATGCTGGCCGGAGCGTTCCGGCGGAGGGAAGCGGGGGATCCGTCAACAGCGGGCGGTCATTAGACC
>WRLJ01000170.1 GCA_009777685.1 Oscillospiraceae bacterium
GGGGGGGTTGGGGTTTGGGGGAACGCGGGGGGCGATGGGAAACCGCCCCTGCGGGGTTTTACAGGGTTCCCCCATGCCCTGTAGGGACGCACTCTGTGCGTCCGCCGTTTCCCAAAACGTCCGCCGCTTTCCGCGCATTGAATTCCCTTCGGATGTATGGTATCCTATAGGTATTCTATCCATCGGCGACCCTGAGAGAAGGAGGCTTCAGCTCATGCCGCAAAAAGCGTTGATTGTGGAGGACGACACGAATATAGCCCAATTGCTGCGGTTATATCTGGAGAAGGACGGCTTTGCCGTGGAATGCGCGACGGACGGGCTGGAGGCTCTGGCGCAGTTTCGCGCGGGGGCTCCGGACATCGTTCTGCTGGACCTGATGCTGCCGGAGATCGACGGCTGGACGGTCTGCCGCTCCATCCGGCAGGAAAGCGAGACGCCGGTCATCATGATCACCGCCAAGGGTGAGATCATCGACAAGATACAGGGGCTGGAGATGGGCGCGGACGATTACATCGCCAAGCCCTTCGACATGAAGGAGGTCATGGCGCGCATCCACGCCGTCCTGCGCCGGAGCCGCAAGAGCGGGCTGGAGCGGCCCCGGCGGCTGGAATACGACAAGCTCGTCGTCGACATGGACTCCTTCTCACTGACCGTGGACGGGCGCGTGGCGGACACGCCGCCCAAGGAGCTGGAGCTGCTGTTCCATCTGGCCAGCGCGCCCAACCGCGTCTATACGCGCAACCAGCTGCTGGACGAGGTGTGGGGCTTTGACTACTTCGGCGACAGCCGCACCGTGGACGTGCACATCAAACGCCTGCGCGAGAAACTGGAGGGCGTCAGCCCCGAATGGATGCTGAAAACCGTCTGGGGCGTCGGGTACAAGTTCGAGACCGCTTCCGTCATAAAGGAGGCGGACGCTGGACCGGACCGCGTATGAAAAGCGTATTTTTCCGGTATTTCGTACATACCGCCAGCCTGATGTTCCTCAGCTTCTGCATTCTGGGCGTGGCGCTGGTCTGGGCGACCTCCAGCGTCGTCAACGACAACTACCGCGCGCGTGATTACAACGCCAGCCAGGAGACGGCCGCGCTGCTGGAGACCCGCGCCGGGGGCGGGACGCACCTATCCGACGACATCCGCCAGGCGATCAGTACAATCGCGGCGGTGTCGCAGTGCCATATCGCCATCTGCGATACGGGCGGGCGGGTGCTGTTTTCCACCGGAAGCCAGCCGGGTCTGACGGCCGGCGATACCCTGAGCGCGTCCGCGCTGGCCGCGGCGCTGGACGGCGGGCGTCTGTTCCTCGACCCGAAGACGGATCAGCCCTCCTTCCGCTACGAAACCTACGCGCGCGTGACGACCGGCGCGGACGGCCATGCCGCGCGCGTGATTCTGCTGACCGGCGACCGGATGCCCGCGCGGACGCTGACGGGCGCGTTTCTGCGGATATATCTGCTGACGGCGGCGCTGGTCCTGCTAATCGCGTTCGGGACGGCCTATGTCAATTCCCGCGCGCTGGCCAGGCCGCTGTACGATATGGCCGCGTGCGCGCGGCAGTTCGAGCGCGGCGACTTCTCCGCGCGCCCGACCCGCTGGATCACGCGCGACGACGAAATCGGCGAGCTGGCCGCCGCCTTCAACAGCATGGCCGGCGCGCTGGAAAAGGGCGAGGAGCTGCGGCGCGGCTTTATCGGCAGCGTGTCCCATGAGCTGAAATCGCCGATGACCTCCATTTCCGGCTACATCGGCGGCCTGCTGGACGGCACGATCCCCGCGGACCGCCGCGAGGAGACGCTGCGCATCGTCAGCGACGAGATCATGCGCCTGTCGCGCCTGGTCTCCGGGATGCTGGAGCTGAGCCGCCATCAGTCCGGGCAGATGGACCTCAGCCCCCGCCCGATGGACATCGCGGAGCTGTCCGCGCGGCTGCTGATCGGCTTTGAGGGAAAAATCAACGCAAAACGCCTGAACGTGGAGGTTCTGGTGCCCGACGAGCCGCTGGTGATCCTGGCCGACCCGGACAGCATGACGCAGGTGATGACCAATCTGCTGGACAACGCCGTGAAGTTCTGCGACCCCGGCGGCGCGGTGTCGCTTTCCATCACGCGCCGCAGCGGGCGGGCCTATGTAGTCCTCCGCAATTCCGGCGCGACGATCCCGCCGGAGGATTTGCCGTATATCTTCGACCAGTTCCACAAGGGTGACCGTTCGCGCTCGATGGACCGCACGGGGCTGGGCCTGGGCCTGTATCTGGTCAAGTCGATTTTGAACGCGCACAACGAGGATATTTTTGTGATGAGCGGCAGCGGCCTGACGGAATTTATGTTCAGCCTTCCGGTCACGGCCAGGCAAAAAGCGGAAAACGAGGGTTAACCCCCCGTTTCCCGCTTTCGGTTTGCGGTTTTGTCAGCTCTTCGTTCCCACCGGCGGCGGATAGTCGACGCCGAAGGTGTCCACGGTGACGGTTTTCATCACCTGATCCTGCGCGGGACGGCCGGAGGACATATCCAGCTGAACCGACCAGGGCTGGCTGACGATTTCCCCGACCGTATCCAGCCCTTGCACCACCTTGCCGAAGGCGGCGTACTGCCCGTCCAGGGCCGAGGCGTTTCCGGCGCAGATGAAAAACTGGCTTCCGGCGGAATCCATGTTGGCGGAGCGCGCCATGGAGATCACGCCCTCCAGATGGCTCACATCATTGCCGGTAAATCCGTTTTCCGCAAACTCGCCGGGGATGCGGTAGCCGGGATGCCCGGTTCCGGTCCCGTCGGGACAGCCGCCCTGGATCATAAAGCCGGGGCCGGTGCGGTGGAAGATCAGCCCGTCGTAAAATCCGTTCCGGACCAGACTCACAAAGTTGCGCACCGTGTTCGGGGCCTTGTCGTAGTACAGCTCCAGCACGATGGTCCCGCCGCTTGCCATCTCAATGGTGACGACGGGATTTTTCGCGTCCGCCGGACGCTCAAAGGGGGTTTCATCGCTTGTCAGAAAGGGCATGAGGGTCGCGTCTCCTTCCGTGGGGGCCGGATGGCCCGGCGTGTTGGGGCTGCCCGGTTCCTCGCTTGGCGCGGCGCAGGCCGTCAGCAGCAGCGCGGCCGTCAGGGCCGCCGTCAGGGATCGCGTCAGGGATTTCCGGTTCATTGGTTTCTCTCCTTTATGTGCCGGTCCATTTCGCGCCTGGCGTGCCGCTCGGCCTCCGCGCCGCGCTTGTCGTACTGCTTCTTGCCCTTGCACAGGCCCAGCTCCAGCTTGGCGTATGGGCCTTTGAAGTACAGGCGCAGCGGGACCAGCGCCAGCCCCTCCTGCCTGACCTGCCCGTGCAGGCGGTTGATCTCCCACCTGTGCATCAGCAGGCGCTTGGGGCGCAGGGGGTCGCGGTTGAACTGGTTGCCCGGCTCGTAGGGGCTGATGTGCAGGCCCGCGGCGAACAGCTCGCCCTCCTTGACGGTGCAGAAGCTGTCCTTCAGGCTGACCTTTCCGGCCCGGAGGCTCTTGACCTCCGTGCCGAACAGCTCGATACCGGCCTCAAAGCGGTCGAGGATGAAATAGTCATGGCGGGCCTTGCGGTTTTCCGCGATGCTGCGTGAAGGGCTTGGCATAGGCGCTCCTTTGGGGGCGATAAATTCATCGGCGTTCCATTGTACCGCACAGGGAGGGAAAATGCAAGGGGGTTTATGGGGGCGTCACGTCATTCTCATTTCCGTCCTATTGCACACCCTCTGTAGGGACGGTCGCCCTCGACCGTCCGCCGGTGCGCGTGAAATCGGGAACATCAGCGTGGTTTCCGGCTGTTTTCGGACGACCGGGGGCGGTCGTCCCTACACGGTTTTCCGCCCCGCTGTGCGTAGGGCGCGATGCCCACATCGCGCCGTGTTTTTCCCCGCGCCTGTGCGTTGGGGACGTTTTGCACGCCCGGACACGGCACGCCGTGTCCCTACGGTGTGTGCGGCTATCCCCCAACCCGTACCCCGCCCTAAAATCCTCCGTCACGCCTGACGGCGTGCCACCTCCTTTACGAAAGGAGGCTTGACAAATGCCTACATTTGTGCTATTTTATTGGCAGGCGTTGCCACATACGGTAGGCGGTTAGCCAATCCTCCGAGCGTTACAGCAAAGGAGGTGAGGCCTTATGGTGGAATGGGTTTTTATGATTCTGGCCCTTGTGCTGGTGTTGTACATTATCCGTGAAATCAAACGAAAATAGCCGCCCCCTTGCCAGAGTCGACGGCTATTTCTCCGTTGATTTAGGCTGACCGTTTACCGGCGACGCCTTTTGTATGTCCAGCATAGCACACCCGGCCCCCTTTGTCAAGGGGGTGTTTTTGTGGGCCTGGGCATGGCACGCCCGGACACGGCACGCCGTGTCCCTACGGCGTGTGCGGCTATCTCCAAACGCGCAACCCGCCCTAAAATCCTCCGTCACGCCTGACGGCGTGCCACCTCCTTTACGAAAGGAGGCTTACGCGCCCTAAGGCTCCTTTCCTAAAGGAGCTGTCGGCGAAGCCGACTGAGGATTGACAAAGTTCCCACACCGCTATCCCAAACGCGCAACCCGCCCAAATCCTCCCTCCGTCCGCCTATCGGCGCCCACCTCCCTCTGTGAGGGAGGCAAGGGGGTTTCTGCAAATTTCCATCTT
>WRLJ01000171.1 GCA_009777685.1 Oscillospiraceae bacterium
GAGTTTCATTTACTTCACCCTCTACCCTGTTAATATCTTGTTTTGGTTTACAATTAAAACAAATCCGAATGAGTGCCTGTGCGTGAAGCCGTCAGTACGAGATTTTCACCGTCAATCAGATAAATGAGAAGCCAATCCGGTTGAATATGACATTCTCGAAATCCCGCATAATCCCCGGTTAGCGCATGGTCGCGGTGCTTCGGGTCAAGCGGCTTTCGTTTGCGAAGCGTTTGAATAATTTCGTCTAATAAATCAATATCCAATCGCCGCTTGACCATGCGTTTTAAGTCTTTGCGGAACTGTGCGGTCTTTTTCAATTCTAACAGGTCTGTATCTGCCACGTTCAATCCTCCAAATCATCGGAGTCTAATTCCGTAATCATTTCCCCCACGGAAGAATAGGACTTCGTTTTTATTTTGCCGCTTGCAATATCCCGCGCTTCCCGCATGGCGGCTAATGTTTCCTCGTTGTACTTCGGCAGGGTCATATCAAAGGGCATACCGTTCACAATCATAACCTTATGCAGAAAGATGTTTACCGCATCTGCTACGGTTATTCCGAAATGCGAAAAAATCCCGTCAACGGTTGATTTCACTTCCGGGTCAATGCGGATATTTATGTTTGCTGTTTTAGCCATTTCAATCACCTCAATCATAGTATACACCATTTTGGTCGCAAACGCAACACAAACGCGACTTTTTTAAAAATATTTTTCAATCCACGCCCCTCTGCGGTCAGAGGTCGCCGCCGAGGGGCTCAACTTGGGGCGGCTTGTTCGGCAAAGCGGCGGACGCGGTATTGGGTAAATCCGAGGAGACGTTTCATTACAGCATCACAAAAAACAGCGTGACCTTAAACTCTGTGACATACACGCTGGCAGATTAGTACACCGTCATTGCGGGCTTGCCCCGCAATCTCCCAGAGGAGGCAAGTCGCTAACCTGGGGGATTGCGGGGCAAGCCCGCAATGACAGTATGCAGTGCGCCGTAACATCTAAAGGTTTATGCCGGTTGCAGGGGCGGCCGTCCCGGCCGCCCGCGGACGCCATATATGGCATCCCTACACGGATGTCATGTTTTTGATGACGCGGCGTACTGCAGGGGTCTGTGCCCTAACAAATCTCAGTTTCCGGCCATTCCCCGGACACGGCACGCCGTGTCCCTACATAGTTGTGTGTTTCATTCGTTGCTGCCGATGTATAGACCCTGATGATTGACGGAATCAATTTTCTGGCCGGCCGGTCAAATCGTTCCGCCGTAGGGACACGGCGTGCCGTGTCCGGGCGCACAAAATGGGGGGACACGGCGCGATGTGGGCATCGCGCCCTACAATCGGCGGACGCGCAATGCGCGCCCCTACTGCACCGCAACCTCTAAAGGCTTACGCCGGTTGCAGGGGCGGCCGTCCCGGCCGCCCGCGGACGCCATATATGGCGTCCCTACATAGAGGTCATGTTTTAGAGTTTACACTGCGCTAGCGGGGGGAACTATCCGCCGCGCGGCCCCCCTCCTCAGCCCGGCGGGGCGCAAAACGGCACAAGCCAAAACCCGTACTCGATGCGTTTTTCGGTCAGCCTGTACGGCGCAAAGGTGTACGGCCCGCAGGCCCCGCTGCCGATGCCGCTCACCTTGCGGTCGATCCGCAGGAAGGTTTCCTCTCTCGGAATCAGATCACAGGTGTGCGCGGCTTGGGTTAAATCCTGCGCCGTATAGTGGGACGCGGCGAACTCAAAGCGGGTTTTCGCCTTGACCAGCAGGCCGCACCCCTGCTCGCTGCTGACCGCCAGCCAGCGGGTATCGGTGTGGTTGCCGTGTTCCTGCGGGACGATATAGGGGAAATACTGCTCCGTCACGGTGGAGGTATGGCGCGCCATCCAAACGTGGTTTCGGCTGTCGGCGTAGTTTTCGTCCGGCCCCATGCCGAACCATTCCAGACGCTCCATGCCCTTTGGCAGGGTCAGCTCATAGCCGAACCTCGGCAGCATCTCCACGCGCTGGTTGACGTCGGCGTATACATCCACGCCGATCGCGCCGCCGGGCGTCACGGTATAGACGGTTTTCAGCCGTATAAGGGGCTCCCGTCCCGGGGCGGACAGGGCGCTTTTGACCGTGATGACGCGATTTTCGCCTTCCCGCGACGTTTCGGTTGAGTATACTTTTGTTTTGGCTATATCAAGGTTCCACGAATTGCGGTTGCCGACGCCGGCGATCCATTCGCTCTTGGCCCACATATCGTTATCCGTGGGCGCGCGCCAGACGCCGAAGGACGCGGGCGCGGCCAGCAGCTCGGCTCCGCCGATGTGGATGGAGGTCAACGTCCCCAGGGCTTCATCAAACGTATAAGACAATCCCGGCCCGGATAGGGGAGGCGCGGCCGCCCGTTTCGCGGGGATTTCCAGCTGGAGCCGCACCGACGGGGCGGTGATGTTGAGATACACGCCGTACAGAGCCTCCGCCGGTACGGGCGCGCGCAGCGTGACGGCGCGGCTCTCCTTGGGCTTCAGGCCGGGGACGCTGAAGGTTCCTTGCGCGAGGGTATCGCCGTCGGCGGTCACGTCCCAGTCAAAGAGATAGCCGTCCAGCGTGATAAAGTCATGCAGGTTGCAGACCTCAACGTCAATCCCGCCCTCTCCGGCGGATAAGAGTTTTGCGGACACATACTGATAGACGGCCCCGATATTCTTTGTGCCGGGATAGAGCGTGCGGTCGGGCAGAACCATGCCGTCGCAGCAGAAATTCCCGTCGTGGGGAAACTCGCCGCTGTCGCCGCCGTAGCCGTAATACGGCTTGCCGTCCCGGTCCCTGAGAATCACGGCGTGGTCGGCCCATTCCCAGATACAGCCGCCGATCAGGCGGGGATATCGGCGGATCAGCTCCCAATAGTCGGTCAGGCCGCCGGGGCCGTTGCCCATGGCGTGGGCGTATTCGCACATAAAATAGGGGCGCGGGTCGTGATCCGCATTGATCCCCTGCTTCTCCGCCGTCTCCAGATCGGGATACATCGAGCTGACCACGCCGGTAAGCGTTTTCATCTTGTCGCTCCCCGCCTGCTCGTAGTGAATCAGGCGGCTGCCGTCGCGCGCTTGAATCCACTCCGCCATCGCCTCATGGTTGACGCCGCAGCCCGCTTCGTTGCCCAACGACCACATAATGACGCAGGGGTGATTCTTGTCCCGCTCCACCAGGCGGCGGGCGCGGTCGATGAACGCTTCCCGCCATTCGGGCTTGTCGGTGAGCCATTCGGAATCGTAGTAGCTGTACGCATACCCGCGCCGCCATGTGCAAAAGCCGTGCATCTCCAAATCGGCCTCGTCGATCACATAAAAGCCGTATTCGTCGCAGAGATTATAAAACTCCGGGTGGTTGGGGTAATGGGAGGTGCGGATGGTGTTGATGTTGAGCCGCTTCATCAGCTCCAAATCGCGGCGCATGTGTTCTATGGGGGTATAGTAGCCCAGCTCAGGGTGGGTGTCGTGGCGGTTGACGCCCTTCAGCTTGACGGGGACGCCGTTGATCAGCAGTTCGCACTTTTCCGATACGCTTATGGTGCGGAAGCCCGCGTTTTGCGCGAGGTGTTCTCCGCCGCGGGAGAAGACGGCTGTATACAGCGCCGGCGTCTCGGCCGTCCACGGCTTGACGTTGGGCACGGTGAAGATATGCGTTTGCCCCTCGGTCAGCGCCTCGCGCAGGATACAGGCATCCCCGTCCCACAGGGACAGCCCGCAGGCGGCGTCCGCCGTAACCTCCAGCGTCCCGTCCGCGCCCGCCCGCAGAAAGACGTCCCGGATATGCCCCTTGGGGCGGGAGAGCAAGTAAACGTCACGGAAGATACCGGAGAGCCGGAAGAAGTCCTGGTCCTCCAGATAACTGCCGTCGCACCACTGGAGGACTTGCACCGTCAGGCGGTTGGCTCCGGGCTGTATATACGGCGTCAGGTTAAACTCGCTTTGGCAATGCGAGACCTTGGAGAACCCAAGCGTTTGCCCGTTGACATACAAATAGAAAAACGAGCTGACGCCTTCAAAGACGATATAAATTTCCCTGTCCCGCCAGTCCCCGTCCACGGCGAAGTCCCGCGCGTAGACCCCCGCCGGGTTATCGGCCGGCACATAGGGCGGGTCGACCGGAAAGGGATAGTCTACGTTGATGTAATGGGGATGGCCGTATCCGCGCATCTGCCAGTTGGACGGCACGGGAATCGTGTCCCAGCCGGACAGGTCGCAGGCGGCGGCGAACAGCTCCGCGGGGACGTCGGCGGCGCTCCCGTAATACCGGAAGGCCCAATCGCCGTTCAGCGAGCGGTACCGGCTGGATTGGCTTTTATCTCCGGCCAGGGCGGCGGCGGCGCTCTGAAAGGGGAGGCAGAAGGCCCGCTCCGGCTCGCGGTTCCGATGCAAGGCCCGCGGGTTTTCCCAGTCCCGCATGGGACATCAACTCCTTTGCGCGGCCGGCCGGGGGTTACGCGCCGGCCCATCTTTTTTTGAGATGGATTTTTATCGGCTTTTTCCGGAAATCAGCGGGGCGGAATCCGGGGCGTCCTCCGCCCCGCAGATCGTTCCGCCTCCCACCACGACGTCCCCGTCATAGAGGACCACCGCCTGTCCCTTCGTCACCGCCCGCTGGGGGCTGTCAAAC
>WRLJ01000172.1 GCA_009777685.1 Oscillospiraceae bacterium
TGCGTCCCGATATACACGCCGATGTAGGAAACGTCGTCCCGGACGCCGCCCGCCGCCTGCGCGACCAGCTCAATTACGCCGCCGGACGGACGGACGGCAAGGCTGAACGGGGCGACGCGGTAGATATGGTTTCCGTCCCCGTCAATCCGCCCGACGGAACCCGCCGGTTCCCCGTTGATATACAGGCTCGAGGCGTACTCCGGGCTTAACCCGAACAGGATATAATTGCCCTCCGGTACCAGAAAACGGACCCGCGCCGTGTAATACCGCGCCGCCGGGTCAAAGGCGCCGGGAACGGCCTCCTCCAGCTCACGCGGCGCGAGAAGCCGGCCGGGGAAAAATTCCGCCTCCCCGACATGCGCGACGGAGGAGGAGAAATCAAATTCCGTCAAATCCGCGGCGCCGCCCGGGGCATACACCGGCACGCGCGGCACGGCGTTGTCAAAGCGGTACAGCAAGGCCACGATGGTAAAGGAGAGCAGAACAAAAAAGACAACCGCCGCCGATAAGCGCAGTTTTTGGACCGACATGGCATCCCCGCCTTTCCTCCGCGCCGTCTCCGGTGATGTTCAAGGTCCGGGCAGACGGTATACCCGCGCCTCATAGGGACCCAGGGTTCGTCCTTCCCCGCCCGAGCTGCCGGCCAGCAGGACCGCGCGCGGCGGGGCGTGGCTTTTGCGCTTCCGGGCGGTGAGGTTGGCCTCGATATAGCAGCCCTCGCTTCCCAGACGGCGCGTATAGCAAAGCAGTGCCTTGTCCCGGGGGCGCGGGAACTCCAGCGTCCCGCGGATCAGCGCCCGCTCCGAGCGGCGCAGGGCAATCAGCGTTTGCGTAAAGCGCCACACCGAGTCCGGGTTTGCTCGGCTTCGCTCCACCTCTTCCCAGCGCATCGGCGCGCGGGCGTGGTCGCGGCTACCCGCCAGCACGCGCCCAAACGCCGCCTCCTCGGACATCGTTTCGCGCAGCTCGGCGTAGAGGTTCAGGCTCTCAACGTCCCGCAGTTCCCCGATCGAGGCGAAGGGCCGGTTTGTCTCCCCGATTTCGTCGCCCTGGTAGAGGAAGGGCGTTCCCCGCAGGGTCAGCTGCAGGACCGCCAGCAGCTTGGCCAGCGGCACGGCGTACTCCCCCGCCGGATCGATCTTGGAGATCATGCGGGGATTGTCATGGTTGTTGAAAAACAGCGTGTGCCAGCCGTGCCCCCCGTCGGCGTTGAGGCGGCTGAGATAAAACCGCTTCAGGTAGCGCGGGTCATAGCGGTAGTCGTCAAAGCGGGTGTGACCGGGCGTTTCCAGATGGTCAAAGCAGAAAATCAAGTCCAGCTCGCGCCGTCCCGCGTCGGTCAGCAGGCGGCCCGTCTGGACCCCTACGCCGGGCGTCTCGCCCACGGAAAACGCCCCATACGGGTCAAACGCCTGGGCCCGAAGCTCCCGCAGGTATTCGTGGAGCCGCGGGCCGTAGAAATACCGCTCCACGCCGGTGTAGCCCATCAGCGAACCGATGAACGGGTCGCCGTCGGGCAGTCCGGGCGCTTTGGAAATGTAGTTGATGACATCCAGCCGGAAGCCGTCAACGCCCTTCTCCAGCCACCAGCGGACCATCTTATAAATCTCTTCGCGCAGGGCCGGGCACTCCCAGTTGAGGTCCATCTGCTTTTTGGAAAACAGGCAGAGCGCCCAAACGTCCTGTTCCTCAAAATACCGCCACGCCGGGCCGCCGAAGAAGGACGTCCAGTTGTTCGGGGGCCGCCCGTCCGCCGTCTTGCGGAAAACGTAGAAGTCCCGGTACGGCGAGTTTTCGTCAGCCAGCGCGGCCCGGAACCAGGCGTGCTCGTCCGAGGTGTGGTTGACCACAAGGTCCATAATCAGCTTCATGCCGCGCCGGTGCAGGCCCTCCGTCAGCGCGTCCATGTCGTCCATCGTCCCGAACTCAGGCAGAATCTTATAGTAGTCGCGGATGTCGTAGCCGTTGTCGTCGTTCGGCGAGTCGTACACCGGGCTGAGCCACACGGCGTCCGCGCCCAGCTCGCGCAGGATGTCCAGCTTCTCCGCGATCCCGCGCAGGCCGCGGGGGGTAAAGCTGCGCGGATAGACCTGATAAAACACGGCCTCCTTCCACCACGCCGGGGCCGCGCGCGAGGCGTCCGGAGCGTTCGGAGCATCCGGGATGTTCGGAGCGTCCGGGACGTCCGGTTCGGAGTTCAGCAGGGCCAGTATCGCCTCGAAAAAACCCGGCCCGGCGCGCTTTCCGGCCAGCCGCCGGACCGCCCCGAGCGTCAGGCTTCCGATCAGGGGATTATAGATCAGCCAGGCCGGCTTGTTCAGCTGTAACAGCAGCTTATCCGCGACATCCCGCCCCACGGGGTGGGCGCATATCTCCCGCAGGCGGCTGTTAAGCGTCAGCATCGGTAATTTCGCCGCGCTCGCGCAGGTCGCTCAGGATTTTTTGATAAAACTGGCTGTCGATGATGTATTTCCTGCGGTAAATGATATAACTCAGCACAATACAGACCAGCGGGAAGGCCAGCATGGCCAGCTTCATCATCAGCAGGCCGCCCTCCGTCACATCCGCGGCGGTATCGGCATCCTTAATGCCGGACAGGATGATGACAGCCGCGACCACGCCGCTGGAGACCGCGCCGCCCATCTTGTTGACCAGCGGCTGGAGCGAGAAGGTGATGCTGTCATTGCGCTTGCCCAGCTTCCAATGCCCGTAGTCCACCGAATCGGCCAGGAACATCAGCATCAGCAGCTGCACAAAGCTCTGGCCCACGAAGATCAGAACCCCGGCGATGCCGATAAAGATCATCGTGCTGACCGGGGCGAAGAAGAACAGCACATACCCGGCGATGACCAGCACAATGGCGGCGGTGAACAGCGTCCGGCGCTCAAAGCGCTTGCTGAACAACGGGAAGACGGCCAGCGCCGTGATTTGCGACACGCCGAGGATCAGGGCGAAGATGGAGTACATATCCTCGTTGCCGTAGGCGTATTTGAAAAAGTACAGCCCAAAGCCGGTCGTGGTGATATAGCCGATCATAAACAGCGACATGGCGATGGCCGTGAACAGAAGCTGGTCGTTTTTGACGATGATGCGGACCAGCTCCCGCAGGGGGGTACTTTGAGGCTGGACAGCCGTCAGCTTGGCCTCCTTCACGCCGAACAGCGTGATGCACTGACCGGCCGCCATGATGGCCGTAACGAGAATGGCAAAGACGAAGAACCCCGCCGGCGGCGCGCTGTCCGCCGGACCCGCGGGCGCCCCGCCAAAGCGCTCGCCCAGCATCTTGGTCAGCGGCACGATGCCCGCGACGACGAAAAACAGTCCGGCGTTGGCGCATATCCGGGCGATGGCGCCGATCTTCTCGCGCTCCTTCTGGTCGACGGTCAGGGCCGGCAGCATGGACCAGTAGGCAATATCATTGGCCGTAAAGCCGATTCCCCACAGTAAGTAGACCACCGCAAAGACCCCGATAAACGCGCCGCCCGTCAGCCCGAAGTCGGTAAACAGCAAAATGGTGAACACCGCCGTCGCCGCCGCGCCGACGGCGATCCAGGGCTTGAACTTGCCCCAGCGCGTGCGCGTGTTGTCCACGATGGTCCCCATCACCGGGTCGTTGAGGGCGTCAAAAATCCGGGCGAACAGGATGATGCCCGAGACCCACCACATCGTGGCGGTCGGCAGATTGATGATGTCGGTCAGGTAGAAAATGAGATACATGCTGACAAGGGAATACACCATGTCGCGGCCGATCGTGCCCAGCCCGAAGGTGTATCGGTTGCGTTTGGATACGGTCTGCATTGCGTCACATCCTGTTCCGTTGAATTTGAAGCGTGAATCCGCCAAATCATGGGGCTTACCTCAAATTCTATCTCATATCCCTCCGGAAGTCAACCGCCCGCCGCGCTGAAAAACAAACCCCGCAAGGCCTGCCTGGCCTTGCGGGGTTTCTGTATGCGTTGAGGTTCGTTGAGGCTTCCGGTTCTCCGATGTCTATTCTCCCGCAATCAAGCGCAGGAAATCCTTGATCAGCTGCGCCGCTTCGCCTCGGCTGGCTTCGCTGTCCGGCATCAGGTCGTCGTCGCCTTCCGGCAAGCCGTTCAGTACGCCCGCCTCGGCCAGCGCCTTAACTGCGCTCTCCGCCCACGCCACGACCTCATCCGCATCCGTGTACTCCGGCATGTCGCGGTTCTGCGGGATTTCATAACCCTTGAAGTTAACCGCGTAGTTGTACAGCATCTGGATCATTTCCTGCCGCGTGATCGTCTTGTCCGGCAGGAAGAAGCCTTCTCCGTCGCCGCTGACGACTCCGTTCTCCGCCGCCCAGAGTACCGCGTCGCAGTACCACTCGTCCTCCGGAACATCGGTAAACGGATGGATACCGTCTGCCGCGGGCTTACCCTCCAGATTCCACAGCAATGCAGCCAGTTGCGCGCGGGTCAGGGTGACGTTCGGGAAGAAGTGACCCGCTCCGTCGCCGGAGACATAGCCATAGTAGCTGACGTATGCCACCGCGCTGTAGAACCAGTCCTCCGCCGAGACGTCGCTGAAAAGATTCTCCCAGACCGCCACGGGGTCGTACCCCACCACGAAATAGCTTTGATGTACGATGGCAAAGGTGATCAT
>WRLJ01000173.1 GCA_009777685.1 Oscillospiraceae bacterium
CCCCCGTATTACCCGCGAGAGGGGCTGGGGGACTGCCAAGTCCCCCAGTGGGGGGTCCGGGGGAGACCTCCCCCGGAAATGCCTGAACACCACCCAAACCAACAGCCGCACGGGCAAACGGTGAAAACCCGTTCCCCGAAGTTTGCGGATAACCCTGCGGACGAACGGAGTTCGTCCCTACAGGGGTTTGTGCAACCGGCGGACGGGCAAACGGTGAAAACCCTTTCCCCAAAGTTTGCGGATAACCCTGCGGACGAACGGAGTTCGTCCCTACAGGGATTTGTATCCCGCGGGACGCGCACGGGGTTTGTACCCTGGACATCCCCCACTAACCACTCAAAATAAGGAGGCCCGTGCTATGGACACAGCCCTGACCGATTGGCCCAAAACCGAAGCCGGCGACCCCGTTCCCCCGGCGCTGCTGGTGCGGGCGCAGAACAGCCGGGAGGTTTTGAACGCCCGCATGACCCTGACGGCGCTGGGCGTTCCATTCCTGATCCGCAACCCCAGCCCGGCGACGTTCACCACCGTGCTGTTCGGCACGGAGCTGATCGGCGGCGACCTGTATGTGCCGGAGACACTGCTGGAGGACGCCAAAATCCTGCTGACCCCACCCCATTCAGACGAGGAGCGGAGCGATATGGACTATCTGGACCGGTATGAGGCGTGGCTGGACTCCCCCGCGCTGACGCCGGAGGAGCGCGCGGAGCTGGAAGCCATCCGGGACGACGAGGCGGAGATCAAGGACCGCTTCCACGCGCCGCTGGCCTTCGGGACCGCCGGCCTGCGCGGCGTGATGGGCGCAGGCCTGAACCGCATGAATATCCGCATCGTGCGGCATACGACGCAGGCTATGGCCAATCTGGTGCTGGGCGAGGGCGAGGCCGCCGCCCGGGCCGGGGTGGCCGTCTGCTATGACTCGCGCAATAACAGCGAGGAGTTTGCCCGCCAGGCCGCGTCGGTGCTGGCCGCCAACGGCGTGTTTGTGCGCCTGTTCGACGGCCTGCGCCCCACGCCGGAGCTGAGCTTTGCCATCCGGCATTACCAATGCGCCGCCGGCATCAACATCACCGCCTCGCACAACCCCAAGGAGTACAACGGCTACAAGGTCTACTGGAGCGACGGCGCCCAGATGCCGCCGCGCCACGCCGATATCGTCAGCGCCGAGCGCGAACGGCTGGACCTGTTCACCGGCGCGAAAACCACCGATTTTGACGCGGCGGTGGCCGCCGGGGCCATCGTGATGATGGGCCGGGAGACGGACGAGGCGTTCCTGGACGCCGTGATGACCCAGTCCGTGGCCCGTGAGCGCATCCGGGACATCGCCAAGGATTTCAAGCTCGTCTACACGCCCTTCCACGGCGCGGGCTACAGCCTGGTGCCGCAAGCGCTGGCGCGGCTGGGCATCCAAAACGTGCTGTGCGTGCCGGAGCAGATGGTCCTCGACGGCAATTTCCCCACCGTCAAGTCCCCCAACCCCGAGGACAAGGCCGGCTTTGCCGCCGCCATTGAGCTGGCGCGCCGCGAAAACGCCAACCTGATCATCGGGACCGACCCGGACGCCGACCGCGTGGGCATCCTCCTGCGGGACGGGCAAGGCGAGTATGTGACCCTGAGCGGCAACCAGGTCGGCGTACTGCTGGCGGATTACTTAATCCGGGCGCGCAAAGAGGCGGGCACACTGCCGCCCAACGCCGCCATGCTGAAAACGGTCGTGACCACGGAAATGGCCCGCGCCGTGGCGGAATCCTACGGGGTGGCGATGTTCGACACCTTCACGGGCTTTAAGTTTATGGCCGAGAAGATTGCCGAGCTGGAGCGCGCGGGCAGTCACCGCTGTATCTTCGCCTATGAGGAGAGCTACGGCTATCTGGCGGGCGACCACGCGCGGGACAAGGACGCGGTGGTGGCCTCGATGCTGATTGCCGAAATGGCGTGCTGGTACGCCTTGCAGGGCATGACGCTGTACGACGCGATGGAGGCGCTGTATGAGAAATACGGCGCGTATGGCGAGGAGACGCTGAACCTTGTGATGCCGGGTGTGACCGGTATGGAGAAAATGGCCGCGCTAATGGCGCGCCTGCGCCAATCGCCGCCCGCCGCAATCGGCGGCACGGCGGTGACCGCCGTGCGCGACTACCAGAGCGGCACGCGCCGCGTCACGGAGGACGGCGCGGAGGAGCGCATGGAACTGCGGGACAGCGACGTGCTGGCCTTTGAGCTGGCCGACGGCACGACCTTCCTCGTGCGCCCCAGCGGCACGGAGCCGAAGGTGAAGGTCTATGTGCTGGCGCGGGGCGAGACTCGGGACGAGCTGAACGAGAAAATCGAGCGGTACAGCGAATACACGCGGCGGGAGCTGGCGGAGGACGCCGGATAGCCGTTACCGGAAAGGCGGGCATTGTTATGTCGCATCATCCAGAAAGGCCGTCCTTCCCCCGGCGGACCGTCGTCACGGGCGGTATGCCCTACGGGAATAAAGAGCTGCATTTCGGCCATATCGGCGGGGTATTCGTCCACGCGGATATCTTCGCGCGCTTCCTGCGGGACAGGATCGGCGCGGAAAATGTCATTTTCATGTCGGGCACAGACTGCTACGGCAGCACCATCGAGGTCAGCTATGAGCAGGCGGCGGCGTCAGGCTTCCGCGGCAGTCTGACGGATTTTGTCCGGCGTAACCATGAAATCCAGAAGGAGACCCTGGACCGCTATCAGATATCCCTGGACATCTACGCGGCTTCGGCGCTGGACGAGGCGGGGGAGATTCACGCCGCCCTGTCCGCCGACCTGTTCCGCCGCCTGCACGGGCGCGGCGTCCTGAAGCTGACGCAAACCCTTCAGTTCTACGACGAGGACAGGCAGACCTTCCTCAACGGGCGGCAAGTCACCGGGCGCTGCCCGATCCAGGGCTGCAAGTCCGAGACGGCCTATGCCGACGAATGCGCGCTGGGGCATCAGTACAGCCCGGACGAGCTGATCGCGCCGGTCAGCGCGCTGTCGGGGAAGCCGCCGTCGCGCGTCGCGGTCAGCAATTGGTTTTTCGATTTACCCTCCTTTGCGGCGCGGCTGGAGGATATGATGCGGGACTGGGAAAACGACCCCGCCTGCCGCAAGAGCCTAATCGCCATCGCGCGGGAGTTTTTGCGCAAGCCCTCCGTTTACGTCAAGCGGGAGCTGGTGGAGGAGATCAAGGGATTGCCGGGTATGCCGCCGTTCACCGTCGCGGAGGAGGAGAACAAGCCGTCGTGGGCCCTGTCGTTTGCCGGTTTGGACGACCGGGCGCGGGCGGTCGCGGTCCTGGCGGAAAACGGGATACGCTACCGCACCGGAAAGACGCTCGTGCCGTTCCGCCTGTCGGGCAACATCCCGTGGGGCATTCCCGTCCCGGAGGCGGAGGACGTGTCCGGCCTGACGTTCTGGGTCTGGCCGGAATCCCTGTGGGCGCCGGTGTCGTTTACGAAGGCCTATCTGGGCGGCGGAGAGGACTGGGAGCGCTGGTGGAAATCGGACGAGGCGCGGGTGTACCAGTTTATCGGCGAGGACAACATTGTCTTTTACGGCGTGGCGGAGATGGGGCTGTTCATGGCGCTGGACGAGGGCTTCCGCCTGCCGCTGATCGTGCCGAATCACCACCTGCTGTACGGGAAGACCAAGGCCTCCAGCAGCGGCAAGACCAAGCCGCCCACCGCCGCGGAGCTGCTGGACCGCTACACCCCCGAACAGCTCCGCCTGCACTTTATGAACGCGAGCCTGGGCGAGCGCAGCTCCGGCTTTGAGCCGAAGGCGCTGATGCCGGGGTCGGACGGCGGCTTTGACACGGTGCTGTACGAGGGGAATCTGGTCAGCAACATCTTCAACCGCCTTGTCCGCTCGTGCTTCTACACCGCGCAGAAATACACCGGCGGCGCGCTTCCCGGGGCGGAGGCGGCCCCGGCGGTCATCCGGCGGGCGGAGGAAACGATTCTGGCCTATGAGCGCATGATGAGCCGGTTTGAGTTTGACAAGATTTTCGAGCTGCTCAACCTGTATCTCCGCGACGCCAACAAAGACTGGGCCGCGCGCAGCAAAAGCGCGGACGAGGCCGAGCTTGTCCGGCTTCTGGCGGACAGCCTCCATGTCGTCCGGGTCGCCGCCGCGCTGTTCCACCCGATCGTCCCCGCGGGCTGTGAGAGGATCCGGGAATACCTGCAAGCGGACCGGCGGATTTGGGACTGGCGGTACATTTTCGAGCCGCTCGCGTTCTTCACCGGCCCTGATCATCAGTTCCGTTTCTTGGAGCCGAGGGTGGATTTTTTCAGCAAACATCCCAGCCAGTTAAGCGAGTGAGGGAATCGGCGGGGTTTGGCGATGGGGAACACAACCACGCAACGCGCCGGGGAACCACCCCGGCGCGTTGCGTTGCGATTGCAGTCCCGGAAACCGCGTGTAGCCCCGGCGCGCCGGGGTCGTCGCGCCCTGCGGCGGGCGCGGAACCCGTATTCTCCTCCCGCCGCCTGCGGGCGGCACCCTCCTCTGGGAGGAGGGCAAGAACGAACCCGGAATTTTCGAGAAAACCCCCTTGCCTCCCTCACAGAGGGAGGTGGCCGCCCTTAGGGGGCCCGGGGGGGGGTTTGGGGGGGGTT
>WRLJ01000174.1 GCA_009777685.1 Oscillospiraceae bacterium
GGGCCTATTCGCCGCATCAGCGGAAGCGCGCCGCGCCTCCCGGAGGAACGGCTCCCCGCGCCGACGCCGCGGAGAAGGCGGCGGTCCCGGACGCTCCCGCCCCGGCGCCGGCGGACGACGGGGGCGAGAGCTTTCTGCCCGCCATTCTGCCGCTGATCCGCGAGGAGCCGGAACCGGCCCGTCAGATACAGGATATCTCCAATCTGGAAAGCAAGCTCGACGCGCTCTCCACCACGCTGGGGACGCTGGTCAACCGCCTGCAGATATCCAAGGACGTCACGCGCGGCAGCTATCCGGCCGCGGTGGAGGAATTGCTGCTCTCGCTGATTGAAAACGACGTGCATGAGGAATTTGCCCACAAGCTGGCCCGCGAGGCCGCGGAGATCATACACCGCCAGAACGCCGACGCGCGCGATGTGCTGGAGCAGCTGGTCCGGCAGACCATCGGAGAGCCGGCCCCTCTGAAAATGCGGCGTTTCCAGCGCACCGTGGCGATGCTGGTCGGCCCCACAGGCGTTGGCAAGACGACCACGCTGGCCAAGCTGGCCGCGATCTATCAGCTCAATCACCACGCCAAGGTGGGCGTGATTACCACCGATACGTTTCGCATCGCCGCCGTCCAGCAGCTGCGCACCTACGCCGAGATACTGGAGGTTCCGCTGAGCGTGGTCTACGCGCCCGCCGACATCGCCGACGCCCTGCGCGACCACGAGGACAAGGACATCGTGCTGATTGACACCGCCGGCAAAAGCCCCGGCGACAGCACGCTGGAAACGGAGATTACCGAGCTGATCAAGCATTCCGGATGTGACGAGGTGCATCTTGTCCTGTCCGCGACCACGGGCTTTACGGGACTGCTGAACATCATCAACACCTACAGCTTTCTGCGCGAATATAAGGTGCTGTTTACCAAGCTGGATGAAACGCCGTCCTGGGGGATGCTGCTGAACACAAAGTTTCTGACGGACAAACCGATCAGCTACGTCGCCGCCGGGCAGACGGTCCCGGACGATATCGAGGTCGCGGCGCCGAGAAAGATCGTAGACAGGCTGTTGGGACGCTGACCGCCGCGAACGGCGGTTCCGATTTGACTTTTTTAAGGGAGGCGGGTATACTGTGAACGATCAGGCCAGCGCGCTGCGGCAAATCGTGAAGAACATTAAGAACCAGCGTGCCCGCCCTCTGGGGGACGGCGCCCGCGTGGTCAGCGTGGCCAGCGGCAAGGGCGGCGTCGGAAAAACCAGCTTTACGGTCAATCTGGCGATCTCGCTGGTCAAAAAAGGACTGCGCGTTCTGATTATGGACGCCGATTTCGGGCTGGCCAATGTCGATGTTATGATGGGGGTCACGCCGCCGTATAATTTATCCCATGTAGTTCGCCGCGAGATCGAGCTGAAGGACGCCATTTTTGAAGGCCCCGGCGGTGTGCGCATCATTTCCGGCGGCTCCGGCATGATGGAGCTGCTGACCCTGAGCGGCGATCAGATTCCCATTTTGATGGAAAAACTGCGCCAAATTGACGATGTGGCGGACGTGGTGCTGTTTGATACCGGCGCGGGCGCGGGCCCGAACGTCGTTCGCCTGATCGAGGCCTCGGAGGAGGTGGTCGTGATCACGACCCCGGAGCCGACGGCCATCATGGACGCCTACGCGCTGATCAAGACGGTGCTGCGGCACGGCTCCGAAGCCAAGGTGCGGCTGGTCGTCTGCCGCGCCGACAACACCGCCGAGGCGGAGGACACCATGGCCAAGTTCGCGGCCGTCGTGCGCCTCTACCTGCAAGTGGAGATGGAGGAGCTGGGGTATGTGCTGGCCGACCCGAACGTGCCGCGCTCGGTGAAGCTGCAGCGTCCCTTTATGCTGAGCTTTCCCAAAACCCAGGCGGCCCGCGACATTGAAACGATTACATGGAAGTTTATGAACATCCAACCGGAGAGCGCAAGCAAGGGCTTCCGCGGGTTTCTCGGCAATCTGATGAACCGCGCCAGGAAGGAGTGATAAACTGTGGATTATAATCTGCGGCTGGGTGAGCGGCTGGATGTTTCGATCGAGGGGCGCGCTTGCGTCAGCAGCATTCAGGAGATTACCGCGCAGGGCACGCTGAGGATCAGCGCCCCCATGTACCGCAGCGTTGTCGTGAACCTGCGTCCGGGGGACCGCGTGGACATTGTATATTACCGGCCCCAGGGACTGTGCAGCTTTACCGCCGGAGTCCTGCGCGCCATTAACGATCGTGTGCAGATGTTCGAGGTCGAGATAGTCAGCCCCATCCGCAAATTCCAGCGGCGCGAGTATGTCCGGCTGGACATCAGCCTCACGGTTCATCTGGCGCTGCTGGCCGCGCCGGACGCCCTGCAGTCCATGCCCGTGGAGGATGTGCTCCAGTTGGCGTATGACAAAACGGACAAGACCGTCACCCTCCAGCCGCAAATGCCGTCGCAGGGACTGACGATAGACATCAGCGGGGGCGGCCTGCGCGCTCAGTCGCCGCTGATGTATCCCGCCGGGTCGCTCATCGAGTGCAAGCTCCATCTGCGCAACGGCGAGGTGTTCCATTCCCACGCAAAGGTCGTGCGCTGCGTCAGCTGCAGCGAGCCGGGCCGGATGCCCTATACAATATGCGTACAGTTTGTCAACGTCAACGAAGAGGGACGGCGGCGCGTGATTCGGTATATCTTTGACGAGCAGGTGAAGGAACGCAGAATCAAGTCGAGGTAGGGCTCCCGGTGAACACGGGAACAGGATACGGGCAAGAACAAAAGACGTGAACGATGGAGGTGGCGTTATGGCCGAGAATCCCGAAAAATTGAGCCGGCTTTGGAAAGAATTTTCCGTCAGCCGAAACCTGGAGCTGCGCAATCAGCTGGTTATGCAGTATGTTCATCTTGTGAAAACCATCGTACTGCGGTTGATTCCGACCTACCGGAAATATGTGGATTTTGACGATTTGATGAGCTGCGGCCTGATTGGGCTTATGGATGCCATTGATAAGTTCGATATTCACAAAGAGGTCAAGTTTGAGACCTACGCCACCCTGCGTGTCAAGGGGGAAATCATCGACCAGATCCGGAAGATGGACTGGGCCCCGATCAGCCTGCGGCAGAAGATCAAGCGCATTGAGGAGGGCTTTGACACGCTGGAGGCCCGCAACGGGCGCTCCGCGACGGAGACGGAGGTCGCCGAGTTTGTGTCCATGAGCGTCGATGATGTCAAGCGCACGCTGGACGAGTCGCATACGTTTAACATTATCTGCTTAGACGAGATTCTGGTTGACCGGGTGAAGAGCGAGGAGCTGCTGGCCTCCAGCGAGGGCAGCCCGGAGGAGAATCTGGAGCTGACCGAAATGAAGGAGACGCTGGCCCGCTTCGTGGATGAACTGCCGGAGCGCGAGAAGCTGGTCGTCTCGATGTACTACGCCGAGGAAATGACGCTCAAGGAAATCGGCGCCGCTATGGGCGTCAGCGAGTCGCGCGTCAGCCAGATCCATTCCAAGGCGCTGATGACGCTGCGCACCAAAATGAAGCAGGCCTTTTTGGACGGCTGAGGAAGGGCCGTTCCGGTTTGAAGGAGGGTTGGGGTCATGCGCGTAGACAACAATATGGCGATGCTGAAAACGCAGGACATGGCCGCCGACCGCGCCCGCGACGTGCGCGTGCAGAGCCTGAACCCCGCCGCGATGGAGCAGGAGGAGACCAAGGTCCGCGAGGAGGAACTGAGCAGGCCCCAGGCCGTCGCGGAAGCCGAATACGCCCGCATCGAGGAAAACAAGCGCCAGCCCGGCCAGCAGCAGGACGAGGAAGCCCGGCAGGAGGCGGAGGCCCCGCCCGAGCCGCCCGACGAGGAAACCCTGCAGCTGCAGCGGGAGGCCGCCGAGCGGCTTCTCAATCTGCCGGTCGACGTGGGGAAATTCGCCGGCCGCGAACAGCGCCGGATCGATTTATTGTTATAGGGGCGAACGCCGCGCGCGCGGCGCCCCGCCGGGAGGGGAGCGTTCCGCCATGCAGTGGATTCCGATTGTGATGGCCGCCGTGAATATCGTGCTGTGGCTGGTGACGCTGCGCTATATGCGCAAGTCCGGCAAGGACAGGGAGCCCAGCCCGGCCGCGGAGCGCGAGGCCCGTGTGTTTAAGCTCTATCAGGAGATTGAGACGATGCTGGACAGCTTTGAGCAGTATGTCCCGGAGGTGCATGAGGAGCTGGAGCGGGAGCGCGCCGCCCTCAACGAGACGGCGCGGCAGGCGCAGATGCTGCTGATGCAGGCGATGGAAAAGGCCGCCGCCATTGAAAAGCTGGCCGTGCCCGTACCCGTGCCCGCCGAGGCGGAGCCGCCGTCCCGCCCGCCTGCGCGGGGGGGCAGGCCCAAGACGGCGCGCCCAGAGGACGCGCCGGAACCGAAGCCGTCCGACTCGCGCCTGTCCGAGCGGGACCGCCAGACGCTGGCGGGCCTGGACACCAAGGCCAGACGCGTCCGCTTCCTGATGAGCCGAGGCTTCGCCGTCGACGAGATCGCCCGCGAGCTGAACATCGGAATCGGAGAAATCCGGCTGATTACGGATTTGGATAAG
>WRLJ01000175.1 GCA_009777685.1 Oscillospiraceae bacterium
GTGATTCTGCGGTTGACCCCAAAAGCGGCGGCCACCGATACCGCCGCGCCCGCCGCCGCGCCCCAGAGCGAGCCGGAAATCAACCAGCCCGCCAGAAACAGCACGACCGGCAGCAGATACACCAGCGCCGCCAGACTCAGAATCTGGCGCGTTCCGGCTGTGACGACCACCTGATCGCCCGGCTCCGCGCCGATCGGGTTCTTCGCCGTCACATACACCATTTCCCGGGGATTGGGGCATCCCTTGCATTTGCCGCAGTCCCCGCACGCATTCTCGCGCGTGACGCGCACCGTCGCCCGCCGCGCGCTTTCCAGCTTTACCACCGTCGCCGTGTTGGTCATAGCTCAATCATCCACTTCTTCGATCAGTACAAGCTCCACGACCGCCTCGTAGGTCCGGCCGCCCTCGGGCGGTATGACCCCTACGGCGACGCTGTCGGGAATTTCTATGCCGACACCGAAATATTTCTTTTCCTCGACCGGAAGCGTGACCCCGCTCAAATCAATGACCGCCCGCAGATTGGAGGCCGTGACCGCCTCCAGCGCCTCCGGCAGCCCGCGCAGGGAAACCAGCAGGGTCTCCGTGTGGATGACCAGCCTGTAGCCCGCCGGCGGCTCATACCCGATGGCATACGGCGCGACGTTTCGTTGAACCGTTTCCACGTCATGGATCAGGATATCGACGGCAAAGACCTCCACCGCGCTGATTAACTCTATGCCGTTGGGCAGATGCAGCTCGGAGATGGTATACTCCCTCCGCTCGGACTCCAGCAAGTCCGCCAAATGGATCAGCCCCAGCTCCAGGGAATGAACCGCGCTCAGCCGTTCGGGATCGCCCGCCACGATGACGCTTTCCGGCTCGTAGGTGCAGGTGATGTTATCCCGCTCGGTCAGCCCGCCGCCCTCCTTGAACTGGAGCGAAACGCGGACCGTTTTTTCCATCAGCACCGTGAACAGCGCGGTGACCTCGGCGTCATCGAGAGTCAGGTGTTCGCTGACGACGGCCCTGTCCTGCGCGTCATACAGCTTGACCGGCAGGGTATAGTCCTGCGTGGAGGACAGGGGCGACGTTCTCGGCATCTCCACGCCGGCATAGAGGATGCCGTCCAGCACCGACACCGGACCGGTAACCGATACGGCCGCCGGTGAAAGCTCCTCCTTGCGGATGAGATAGTCTCTCTCCGCGCGGACCTCCTCGCCCATCAGCCTGACCTCAAACGCCCTTGTGTCCAGCAGGTCCGCCGTGACCTCCACGAACGCGGTCTTCGGGGCCCAACTGACCGTCCTGCCGCCGAGAGCGGAGGGCAGCTCCACCTCGTAGTACAGCTCGTGCCTCCCCGGCTCCTCGATCTGCGAGAGGTCCACCGTGACCGTCACATCCTCGCGTCTCAGGCTGACCAGGTCGCTCATACGCCCGTGCAGGGTGATATTCACCCGCCCGCGGCTGCCGGTCACAATCAGCGAACGGGCCTTGAAGACGCCCTCGTTGACATAGGTGACCTGAATATTATCCATATCCGTGCTGTTATCCGGGTCGTTGACGACCACCGCGTATACCCAAAGTCCGGCGGAGATCACCAGCGCGACCAGCGCCATACCGATGTGCGCGCCCCAGTTCCGGGCCGTATTCCCTTGAGGTTTCATAGCCATACCCATTCTCCCGCGGCAAACGCGCCGCGTTTGCCATATATATTATTATCCGTCAGCTTTCGGTGCTCTTGTCGCCCGTGAGGCGTTTCCATACCTTCCAAACCGCGTTTTTCTTGTTGTCTCCCTCGTCCGGCAGCAGCGCGCCGCGCAGGAGCTTTTCCAGCGTCTCGGCCATCAGATGCCGTTTCAGCATCCCGTCCATCGCCACGGAGATCGAGCCCGTCTCCTCCGAAACGATCACGACGACCGCGTCGGAGGCCTCGCTCATGCCGACGCCGGCCCGATGGCGCATCCCCAGCTCTTTTGAGAGGTTCGGGTTGTTGGTCAGCGGGAGCATACAGCCCGCGCCCGCCACCCGCGCGTCGCGCACGATGACCGCGCCGTCGTGCAGGGGGGCCTTCGGGAAAAAGATGCTTTTCAGCAGCTCGCCCGTAACCGACGCGTCCAGCACCGTGCCCGTGTTGATCACGTCCTGAAGCCGCACACGGCGCTCAAAGACGATCAGCGCGCCCTCACGCGCCCAGCCGAGAGCCTGCGCGGCCTCCACGGTCTGTTCGATGACGCGCTCCATGGTCTCCGATGTGCTTCGTATGCCGATGATATCCTGAAAGCTCGTTCCGCCCATCTGTTCCAGAAAACGCCGCAGCTCCGGCTGGAACAGGATGATCACCGCGATCAAGCCGACCTGAAACGTATTTTCCAGCAGAAAGGCCAGCACCTGAAACGAGAATACCTCCGCCACCGCCATCGTCAGCAGCAGGGCCGCCACGCTTTTCAGGATCCGCATGGCCGTGGTCCGCCGCAGAACCCGGAACAGGATATACAGGATCACGGCCACGACAAGGACGTCGATCAAATCCTTGAACGTGGTCATGCTCAGGTATTTCAGCGCCCGCTGTGTGATATCCCCCAAATACTCCGTCATAACCCCGCGCGCCCCTCCTTCTCTGTTGGAATAGTATTCTATCACAAGTCACGGCGCAATTCAATGCGGGAATTGTGAATGTTTTGCGCGGACCCCGCCGGATCAATATCAACCGCCGGCCCGCGTTCATAAACTGATAGCGAAGGGATGTGTTTTCATGTTCTATGACACTTCATATCATTCCATGATTTCCTGCATGGTCGCCTGCCGTTCGGTGACCTATGCTCAAAAATATTCAAAATTGCTAAGAAAACACGGGCTTTCCGCCTATACGCGGAAACTTCCGTCCCATTTGGCCAATGTCGGCTGCGGGCACGCGGTCTCCGTGCGCCCCGGACAGGTCCGCACGGCCCTGGCGCTGCTGGGCTCTTACGGCGCGGGGCCGTTCCGCGTCTTTTGCGAAGGCCCGGGCGGCACAACGGAGGAGATGACGCTATGATTTATCTGGACAACGCCGCCACGACCCTGCCCAAGCCGAAAAGCGTGAAAAAAGCCGTCGGCGCCGCTCTGCGTGAGTCGGGCGGCGCGGGGCGCGGCGGACACGCGGCGGCCGTCCGGGCCGCCGAGATCCTCTTTGAGACGCGCGAGACCGCCGCCGGCCTGTTCCGGATGCGCGACCCCGAGCGCGTGATTTTCACCTGCAACTGCACCCACGCGCTGAACATCGCCATCAAAAGCCTCGCGCCGCGCGGCGGGCGCGTGGTGACAAGCGGCTTTGAGCATAACGCTGTCGTCCGCCCGCTCTTCCGGCTCTCCCGGGAGAACGGAGTCAAGGTGGACGTTCTGCCCACTCCGCTCTTCGAGCCGGAAACGGCTGTCGAGCTGTTCGACATGGCTCTGCGGGGCGACGTGTCGCTGGTTGTTTGCACGCATGTATCCAACGTGTTCGGCTATATTCTGCCCATTGAGCGGATCTGGGAGCTTTGCCGGCGCCGCGGCGTCCCGATGATCGTCGACGCCGCGCAGTCCGCCGGCTGTCTGCCGATCCGCGGCGACGCGGGACCGTACTACTGTATGCCGGGCCACAAGGGGCTGTACGGCCCGCAGGGAACGGGGCTGCTACTCTGCCCGCCGCCGGCGGGCGGCGGCGGCGTCCTGCGCGGCCTGATCGAAGGAGGCACGGGCGTCGCCTCGGCCGACCCCGCGATGCCCAATTTCTACCCGGAACGGCTGGAGGCGGGCACGCCCAACGCGCACTCCATCGCGGGCCTGAACGCCGGGATGCGGTTTGTCGTTGAGCGGGGTCTGGCCTCCCCCGCCGGCCGGCCGGAGGGCGCGCCGCCGTCCGGCGGCCTAATCGCCCGCCTGGAGCGTTCGCTGTCGGCGATTTGGGGCGTTACGACCTACGCGGCGAAGGACCTGTACGGCCAGAGCGGCGTGATGAGCTTCACCGTCGAGGGGCGCGACCCCGAAAATGTCGCCGCGCGCCTGGCCGCCCGGGGCATTGCCGTCCGCGCCGGACTGCACTGCGCCCCTCACGCCCACCGCACCGCCGGGACCCTGCCGGGCGGCACGGTGCGGGTAAGCCCGGGCGCGTTCAATACGCCGGGGGACGTAGGGAAGCTGGCGGCGGCGGTGAGACGGCTGTAAACAAAGGAAGCGCAGGGGGGAGGACCATGCCCCCCCTTGCGTTTCCATCCGTTCCGTGCTATCCTGATTGTGCGGGCGGGCCTGCGCGGCCGGCCGCGAAAACTGCTTTGCTGAGGGAGAAACCGGCCATGAAATTTCTTGCTTTCGCGCTGATGTCCCTGCTCCTCCTGCCGCTGCTGGCGGCTTGCGCCGCACCCACCCCAAGCCCCTCGCCCGTCCCGACCCCCGCGCCCCCCCCCGCCGCGACGCCCGCCCCCACGCCGGAGGCGACCCCCCAACCGACCCCGGAGCCGGGCCCCGCGAGCGATCCCGAGTTGCCGAAGGACGCGCCCACCTTCGCCGGCGGGCCGGGCCTGTCCACCACCGACCATATGCTGGACCAGCCG
>WRLJ01000176.1 GCA_009777685.1 Oscillospiraceae bacterium
AACCTGCCAAGCATCCCCGGCGGTAAAAAGCTGATTTACACCCACCTGACCATGCCCCTGACCGAAATTGACGGGATTTGGACACCGGAGCGGGAACGGGTGCTGCTGGAAAGGGGGACGCTGACATGAGACTGAAAGACAAGGTCGCCGTCGTCACCGGCGGCGCGCAGGGCTTCGGCGCGGGCATCGCGCGCTGTCTCGCCGACGAGGGGGCCACCGTCGAGATTGCCGACCTGCAAGGCGGCATCCTCACCGACGTGACCCGCGAACGCGACGTGGAATCGCTCTGCGATACGGTCATGGAGCGGCACGGGCGGCTGGATATCTTCCTCTCCAACGCGGGCATCCTCAAGGCGGGCGGGCTGGAGGAAATGACGCTGGAGGACTTTGAGCGGGTCACCCGGGTCAACTACACCGCCTTCTTCCTGTGCGCCAAAGCGGCGGCGCGGGTGATGAAGGCCCAGCGGGAGCGGTACCCGGACAGGACGTTTGATATCATTCAAATCAACAGCAAATCGGGGCTGGAAGGCTCGAACAAAAATTTTGCCTACGCGGGCGGCAAATTCGGCGCCATCGGGCTTGTGCAGTCGTTCGCGCTGGAGCTGATCCCTTACGGCATCAAGGTCAACGCCGTCTGCCCCGGCAATTACTTCGAGGGGCCGCTGTGGAGCGACCCGGAGCGCGGCCTGTTCGCGCAGTACCTCAAAGCCGATAAGGTCCCCGGCGCGCGGACGGCGGAGGACGTCAAGCGGTTTTACGAGAACAAGGTTCCCATGCGGCGCGGCTGTCTGCCGGAGGACGCGGCGCGGGCCGTCCTGTACTGCGTCGAGCAGCAGTACGAGACGGGGCAGGCCATCCCGGTCACGGGCGGACAAATTATGCTGCGCTGAGGCAGGGGGATATCATGCACAAGGACGTCAACAACCACATCCACACCACCTATTCCTTCTCGCCCTATACCCCCGCCCAGGCCGTGCAGACGGCGAAGGCGGCGGGCCTGGCCTGCGCGGGCATCGTGGACCACGATACCGTCGCGGGCGCGCCGGAATTCCTGGCCGAGGGCAAACGCCTCGGCCTGCCCGTCACCGTTGGCTTTGAAATGCGCGTCTACCACGCCCATACGGCCATCGGAGCGCGCCGCACCAACCACCCCGACCAGACGGATATTTCCTACCTGACCTTCCATGCCGTGCCCAGCGCGAAATTTGACGCCGTGACGGCGTTCCTCGCGCCCGTCCGCAGGGCGCGGGGAGAGCGCAACCGGGCAATATGCGCGCGTCTGGGGCTGGACTATGAGCGCGAGGTGCTGCCGCTGTCGATGTTCCATCAGGGCGGCTCGGTGACGGAGCGGCATATCCTGTTTGCCAAGGCCGGCGGCGACTACGCGGAGCTGGGCCGGCTGAAAGCGGATTTTTCCGAGTACATCCCCGCCGGGCGGGACGAGTGCCCGGATATCGGCGCGGCGCTGGCGTTTGCGGACGAAGCCGGAATCATTGCCGCCTATCCGTATCTGGGCGACGTGACCCGCTCGGTCACGGGAGACAAACGGGCCCAGCGCTTCGAGGACGGCTATCTGGAGGAGCTGTTCGGCCTCCTGCGCGGCCTCGGCGTCCGCGCCGTCTCCTATATGCCGTCGCGCAACACGCGGGAGCAGCTGCTGCGCGTCCGGGCCCTGTGCGGGCGGTACGGCATGATGCAGATTTCCGGCGAGGACATCAACTCGCCCGGCCAGCCCTTTGTCTGCGAGGCGCTGCGCGACCCGATGTTTGACAACCTGCGCCAATCGGCCTGGACGCTGATTGAGCGGGAAGGGAGGACGCCATGACAACATGGATTGACAACGACCGCACCGACCCGGCGTGGAACCTCGCGGCGGAGGAATACCTGCTGACCTCGCGGCGCGAAACCATCGCCATGCTGTGGCGCAACGGCCGCTCGGTGATCATCGGCAAAAACCAGGACCGGGAGGCCGAGGTGGACATGGACCTGGCCCGGCGGCTGGGCGTCCCGGTGGTGCGGCGCATCACGGGCGGCGGCGCGGTCTTCCACGACCTGGGCAACGTCAACTTTACCTATATGTTCACCTTCACGGGGACGCATCAGATGGATTTCGCCCCGTTTGCCGGGATGCTGACCGCCGCGCTGGGACACATGGGCGTGACGGCGGAGCTGTCGGGCCGCAACGACCTGCTGGTGGACGGCAAAAAGATTTCCGGCTGCGCCCACGCCTGTGTGGGCGACCGCGCGCTGTACCACGGCACGCTGCTGTTCTCGGCGGACCTGACGCAAATGGAGGGCCTTCTGCGGTACAGCGAGGAGAAATACCGGGGCCGGGGGATCCGCTCGGTGTCCTCGCGGGTGGAAAACCTGTCGCGCTACCTGCCCGGGATGGACGCCGGAGCGTTTATGGAGCGTCTGCGGTCCCTGCTGGGGGCCGGCTGTGAGCGCCGCCGCCTGACGGAGGACGACATCGCCGCCATCGACAGACTGCGGGAGGCTAAGTATTGAACGCGCGGACACGCCCCCGCCCCCGCGGCTGCAATTCTCCTTCGCGTCCCCCTTGCCAAACCGTCCAATTCTTGTTATACTGAACGCGGGCGGGTCAACCCGCGCGATATTTTTCGGGGAGGCGTAAGCGGTATGGAAAACTGCGTCAAAAAATACACGGCCGAATGTATCGGTACGTTCGTGCTGGTCTTTATGGGCTGCGGCAGCGCCTATTTTATCGACGACCTGTACCTGTTCGGGGTCGGTCTGGTCGGGGTCGCGCTGGCGTTCGGGCTGTCCCTCACGGTTCTGGCCTACACCCTCGGGCCGGTGTCCGGCTGCCATATCAATCCCGCCGTGTCGCTGGCGATGTGGATGCGCAAGAAGCTCTCCGCGACGGATATGATGTTCTATATTCTGGCGCAATGCACCGGCGCGTTCATCGCCGTGTTCGCGCTGGGCGCGATTCTGGGCGCTAACTTCGAGACCGGCGCGGTCAACGACACCATCAATCTTCCGAATGCCGGCGCGGCCTTCGCCGCCGAGGGGATTCTGACGTTCGCGTTCGTGTTCACCGTTCTGGGCGTGACCCGCAAAAAGGAGAACGCGGCGGTTGCCGGGCTGATCATCGGCCTTGCGCTGACGCTGGTGCATATCGTGGGCATCAACCTGACCGGCACCTCGGTCAACCCCGCGCGTTCGCTGGCCCCCGCCGTCTACAACGGAGAGCTGGACGACCTGTGGGTCTTCCTCACCGCCCCGTTCGCCGGCGGCGCGCTGGCCGCGCTGGCCTCGGCGTGGTTCCACAAGGACAAGGAGAATTGAAGTATGGACGGAACCGTTGAGGCGCGGGAAAACCGCTTTTTGGAGATCAAGCTGTTTCAGGTAAAGCCCGATAAAACGGCAGAATTTGAAGCCCTGGCCACCGAAATCGCGGAGGAGCAGAAACGGCGGCCCGGCTGTACGGATATCAAATACATGAAACGCTTTTACACCGTGGACGGGATCGGAAGCGGGGACCCGCCGCGAGAGCTGACCAAAATCGTGAAGTGCGTGAAATATTTTTCCTGCTGGGAGTTTGACCATAAAGAAAACTATGGCAAAGCCGTCGAATGGTTTTTCACGGAGTGCTTAAAGCCGGTTCAAAGGCTGCTGATTGCGCCGTTTGACATCCACTGCGGGGATTCGGTGTATTAAAGGGGATTCGCAATAGTAATAAGATTGTTGTTTCCGGCCATCCCAGGGACACGGCACGACACGGACACGGCACGCCGTGTCCCTACATGTTTGCGCCGTGTCCGTGCATATTTGCGTATTTCATTCGTTGCTGCCGATGTATAGACCCTGATGATTGACGGAATAGATTTTCTGGCCGGCCGGCCAAATCGTTCCGCCGTAGGGACACGGCGTGCCGTGTCCGGGTGTACGCATGTCCGGGTGTACATTATCAATGTCATTTTTGATTATCTAAGGCTATCAGGATAATATCCTTTAACAGCTGGAGATTCTGACCCCGTTTTTTTGCAAGGCGATAATCCTTTTTGAATTGGGTAGTTTCTTTTACTTCATATAATGTCTCATTCATCAGCATCCAAGTCCTCAAATAACGCTTTCATATCCTTGTATCCTTTTACAGAAGGATCACGGCTGATCCTCTCCGCTTCCGCCATAGCCGCCAATGTTTCGGCGTTCGGGCGTTTTGGACGCAAATCAAAAGGCATACCGCCGACATTACAGGATTGATGAATAAACACGGTAACAGCCTCCGCAAGAGATAATCCATAACGGGAATAGACGGTTTCAGCGTTCTTCTTAACTTCGGAATCAAGACGAATATTTAGGCTTGCAGTTTTCGGTATATATAACGCCTCCCTTCGAAGCTATTATGTTGCAATCTGTTCACGTTTGCAACCATATCGTTAAAATTTTCATCTGTTAAGCGGCGGCGTAAATACATCCGGAAGTTATTCTGGATAATTGCGGAGTGCAAAATTTTATGATAGTATAAATTGTTCCACACTAACATAATTAAATACAAA
>WRLJ01000177.1 GCA_009777685.1 Oscillospiraceae bacterium
GGGTTGCCGTCGCGGTCGTTGATTTTCTGCCGCTCGTTGTTGAGCGTAATGGCCTTCAGCGACACCTTGCGCAGGGAGCCGCTGATTTGACGCAGCGCGGGTTTCTCGCCGGGAACCATGGTGCAGAACGGGTGGATGAAGAAGAATCCGGGCTTGGCGATCGTGCCGTAGTAGCGGCCAAACAGGGTGTAAACCCCCGCCTCGTTGGGCTGGATGACCTTCAGCCCGCCCAGCGGAAGCCATCCGATCAGGCCGATGTACGCCCCGGACACGGACACGGCAACGATGGCCCAGACCTGCTCCGCGCCGGACAGCCCGCGATCCAGGGCCACGGACGCGACGATCAGCACGGCTAGGGAGACGCAGAGCAGCAGGCTCGACAGGATCAGCGCGGGGAACCCGCTCTTCGGCGAGAGCAGCTTTTCTTCCTTGTAGGACACGGTCTTGTTGGTCATGGGAAATCCCCTCCTTGTTATGATATTAAAATGATATCATAACGATATTTGCCTGTCAAGGGAATTTAAGAAAAATTTTTCATCCCCCGCCGGCCCGCTCCGCCAGCTGCCCGTACAGCGCCCGCGTCGCCTCCGCGTCGTTTGTTCCGACGATATAACTGCCCCTCTCCGTGCGGACGGCGATGAACGGCGGAACCTGGGGGTTGAGGCAGAGGTCGGCCGTGCCGTAGCCGAAGACCTGAAACTTCCCCTTCAGCAGCGTCTCCAGACCCGTGCCCCGGATTCTCGCGTAGGAGGGGAGCGTCTCCAGCAGCTCAACGCCGCCCACCTCGTCCAGCCGGATGTCATACGCGATGGACGTATGGCGCACCAGCAGGGAGGTTTCCGTAAGCTCAAGCCGCACCGGCGTGGTTTCCTCCGGGAGCATCCACAGCCCGATAAACGGCATCAGCAGCAGTGTGACAAGCCCCAGCCCCATCAGCATCTTCCCGGCGGGCCGGGCCAGATTCATCTCCATGTTGATGCCGATGCGGCTGTTGACGAGCAGGTGGCTGTCGTGGGGATTGTAATAAAACAGGCCGTATATCCAGTATTCGTCGTCGTCCACATATCCCTCCCGGCCGCTGCCCTCCGTCAGGCTTTCCTGCGCCTTCCGCACCGAAAACTCCGCGTGCATAAAGACGATCAGCAGCAGGGCCACATAGACCGCCGCGCAGATCAGCATTCCGGCGGCGTGGAAGGAAAGGAGCCAAAACAGCACGTTAAACGCCCCCGTCAGCCAGGACAGGCCGATCCAGGCCCGCCCCCAATGGTGGCGGCGCACCCGCGTCAGCGCCAGACTCACGGCGGTGTCGCTGTCGATAATCTCCGGCTTCTGCCGGTAGAGCAGGCGGTAAAAGCCGTAAAAGGCAAGCACCAGCGCGGCGTTGATCGCGTATACCGCCAGCAAGCCCCAGTCCTCCCCGCGGGCCAGCGCGGAGATCACCGGCGCGAGACTGGCCGCGGCGGGCGGCAGGAACCACCACGCGCTGATTTTCGGGGCCGGCTGGAGCGACACCCTGGTGTCCAGCATGACCCTTCCGGCCGAGCCGGTCACCCAGCCCTTTTCGTGCTTCAGCCGCTTCAGCTTTCCGTGGTATACCGCGAACAGCACGTGCGGCACGACGATGGCCAGCGGCAGCCAGGTCATATAATAGGTCATGGCGGCCGAGACATAGCCGGTCAAAAACACGCCGGAAAGCAGCGCCGCGAGGAGCAGGCACACGGCCCCCAGCCGTCTCCTGAATGAGCGGCACACCGTCAGCACGCCGTCGTCCTGACGCGCCTCATGGGGAAGCGTGACGCCCAGGATCAGGTTTTTCTTCGGCTTGCTGGTGTTGCGCAGCAGCACATACAGGATCAGCAGCACCGGGGCAAAGGAAACCAGACAAATCACATGCGTAAGGGTGTTCATTCCGTCTCCTCCATTTCGTCATAGATTTGGCCGCACAGGTCCAGAAGCGCCCGCCGTTCCGCGCCGCCGAGCTTCGCCTCGGCGATCAGCAGGCGAAGGCCGCTCCGGATTCTATCGGGGACCGCGCCGCCGCTTTTCAGCTCCGCGCGGACGGTCACGCCGCTGCGCCGGTCGGTTTGGATGTAGCCCTCCTGCTTCAGCAGGGCATAGGCCTTGTTGGCGGTCATCATGTTGATGCCGGCCTCGCGGGCCAGCGCGCGGATGGTCGGCAGCCGTTCCCCGGCGGCCAGCCGGCCGTCCGCGATGCCCATGACCACCTGATTGCGGATTTGCAGGTAGATGGGCGTTTCATGGGAAAAATCCAGTTCCAAGAGCATGTGGACACCTCCTTTGCATTATTCATTATAATACAAGTATGGCGTCATGTCAAGGGGGAAATGAGGGGGCGTCAGGGCAAGCGCATTTATTTTCTCTTGTCCCGTCCGTGGGGGCGCGCATTGCACGTCCACGGGCGGCTGCCGCCCGCGCACGCAGCGATTCCCAATGATCAACAATCCATCGGCAACCACGGGCGGCAGATTGCCGCCCCTACAAGGGTTTGCGGGGATTCCCCCATGCCCTGTAGGGACGCACTGTGTGCGTCCGCCGTTTCCCAAAACGCCCGCCGTTTCCGCACCCTTGACAAATCATTTCAACCCTGATAAAATGGCTCCCTGATGAAAGGGTGAACGCGCGATGGCAACGGAGAAAACGGAAAAAACGGCGAAAGCGGCGAAGCCGGCGGCCAAGCCGGTCAAAGCGGAAAAGCCGGCGGTAAAAACCGGAAAACCGGCTGAGAAGCCGGCGGCAAAGCCGGAACCCGCCGCAGTCAAGCCTGAACCCGCCGCGGCCAAGCCCGCGAAACCGGCGGTAAAGCCCGCGAAAAAGAAAAAGGACCTGATGTACAAGGGCCATCCCTTGATGCGCAAGGACAACCTGATCTATTACGGCTCTATGGCGCAGAAATACATCATTATGATGCAGGTGCTGGAAACCGCGCAAAAGAGCGATATCGAACTGGCCACCAAGGTTTCCGTGCAGCTCCAGCTGACCGACCCCGACCTGAAAAGCAAGGACCGGGTGGTCAAAAAGGCCGAGAAGGCCGGACTGTATAATGCCATGGACGTTGCCAGCGTCTGGCTGGAACGGGCTCTGGCGGGGAAATAGAGACGATGAAAACGGGCCCTCGCGCTGTGCGCGGGGACCCGTTTTTTGTGTGCGCGAAGAAAAGAAGAAAAATATTTTTCATAGTTTTCCGGGTTTGGCAGGATACTATCACCACAACCCAATCGACAGGAGGAATCCGCCATGCATAACAGCCATTCAAACCACCCGGAACGGGAGGACATCCCGCTCGGCCTGGGAATGCGCCTCGCGCAGGACCCGCAGGCCTCCAAGCGGTTTTGGCGTCTGACGCCGGGGGAGCGCGCGCAAACCGTCGCATACGTCCAGGGCGGCGCGACCGGGGAGGAAGCGCAGGAGAGGATCGCGGAAACGGTGGAAAAACTGAGAGCGGAGAGCCGGAGGACGCGGTAGGTCGCGGCTACTCCACGCCGCGCCAATACAGCCCCCGCGTGAAGCCCTCCGGCGGGTCACCCCCGCTGAGATACGCCTGTACGACGCCCCGCGCCGCCTCCGGCGTCTCGCCGTGCAGATACAGCGAACGGAACGCGCCGGGCAGCCGGCGTCCGGCCAGCCACAGCGTATCGGCGTTCAGCAGCTCCCGGTGGTCTCCGCGGCACAGCACCGGGAAGCGGCGGCCCGTGCGGTCGGACAGCTCTCCCGGGCAGGCGCGGCATCGCGCGGGGTCTCCGCCGCCCCCGAAGGGACAGCGGCGCAGCAGCATCAGCGGCAGCCGCCCGTAGGCAAGCAAGCCCAGCGGAACGGGCGAATGGATGGCGCGGATGTCCGCCGCTTTCAGCTCAAAGGAAGCCGTCAAGCTAGCCAGCCCCATCCCGGCCAGAGCCGCCGCGGTCCCGCTGTTGAACACATTCAGCCCAAAACCGCCGTGCGGCTCAAAGCCCAGCGCCCGGCCCATGACGATGTGGGCCGGATTCTGGCACAGCAGACGGCCAAAGCCCCGCGCCCGCAGGGCGGCGAGGGTACGCCTCAACGCGTCCTCGTCCCGGACAAAGCGCGGGGCCTCGATCAGGACGCGCCCGATTTGCGCCGCCGGCACGGCCTCCGATATTCCCGCCGGCACGGCGGCCTCGGCACCCGAAAACCCCTCCAAGACGGCCTCCGCCTGCGCCCATGTCCGGCAATGCACGCGAAAGGGGGGCACAGCGGCCGCCGCTCCGTCAGGCTCCGCTTGCCATATCCCCGTTCCTATAGGATACGCCCGCGCGCGCCGCTGGACCCGTGCCTCCAGCAGAAGCGCGCAAGTCTCGCGGCGCATGGCGTTGATCCGCGCGGCGGGCAGCAGCAAGCCGGTCGCGGCGGCGATCTCCACGCGCCCTGGCTCAAAGGGCGTTCCGCCCAAGCGGGTCAACAGGCGCGACAGGGTCTCCTGCGTCGTCGGGCTCAAACGCGCGGGTTCGGGTACG
>WRLJ01000178.1 GCA_009777685.1 Oscillospiraceae bacterium
TGGCCCGCATGGGTAAAGGCGGGCAGGGACGCCGTCCCGCTCCGCAGGATCGCGCCGCTGTACTGCGGGCGCACCGCCAGCTCCGAGCCGGACGCGGGCGTGACCTGTCCGGTTTTCGGCATCCGGCTGGGCACGGCACTGGTGGAGGGACCGTCCCAGGCGGTGTAGCCGATGTGGTTTTGGCGCATGATGCCGTCCCATTTGCCGCCCGCCAGCTGTTTGTTATAGTATTCCATGTCCGCCGCGTCCGCGCTGAAGGCGGCGCGGGCGAGTGCGGCGTATTCATTGGCGGCGGGCAGGCCCCGCTCCGCCAGCCACAGGCTCCACGCGGCATAGATATTGCACTTGTAAACATTCATCGCCGCCCGCGCCGGATACAGCGCGAGCTGGTAGAACGTGTCCCTCTTCGGAGCCGGCAGTCTGTCATAGACCGCCTCCGCCGTGTGAACGACGGCCTCAAACTCCGCCAGCACGCGGTCGGCCTCGTCAAAGGCGGTGAGGCTGAAGGTGGACGGGTCGGGCATGACGACCTCCGCCTTGCGCGCGCCGAGGATTCGGGTATAACCGTTGAGCACGGCGGCGCCGTCGTCCGCCGCGTCCTCGCCAAACTCGCGTGCGGCAAAGGCGCGGGTGAATTCGGCGGTCTTGTTGGCCGGGCTCCACTGCCCGTAATCATAGGCCAGGTTGAGGAAATAGTCGATGGGAAGCTCCATGGGCTTTAGGTCCCCGACATTGACGATCCAGACGCGGTCCACGCCCGCGTCATAGGCCGTCGTCATCTGCTCCCACACCTTGGCCAGCGGCGTTTGGTTGATCCACTGATAGCTGATGGGGCCGCCGCGGTAGTCAAAGTGATAGTACAGGCCAAAGCCGCCCGAACGCTTGCGCGTCTCCTCCGCCGGCAGGGTGCGCAGGTTGCCGTGATTGTCGTCGCACAGCATCAGCGTCACATCGTCCGGCACGTCCAGCTTGCCGTATTCCGCGCTGCCGTAGTAGAAGTCCTCGACCTCCTTGTACAGCGCCAGCAGCTGCGGGGGCGCGCCGGCGTTGCCGTACACGTCCGCGATGATCTCCCGCTGGTCGGCCAGCACCCCGGCGATCAGGTCCATATTGTCCTTCAGGGTCGCGCCGGGACCGAGGATGGCGGTGTCGGCCTGTCCGCGCATCCCCAAGGTCAGGATGGACTCGTATTCCCTGCGTTCGGTTACGCCGTTTTTCCAGAAGCGGTAGATGTTGTCCCGGTTGGTGAAATAGTTCCACGCGCCCAGGTTTGACCAGCTCCACTCCTTGTCGGCGCAGGTCATGTGTTCCTGATGCGAGGTGCCCATGACGATGCCGTAAGCGTCCGCCATAGCGGAATGCAGGGCATCGTCCGTATGGAACGCGCTGTTCCACATGGTCGGCCAGAGATAGTTGCCCTTCAGGCGCAGCAGCAGCTCAAAAACCTTTTGGTAGAACTCATGGGTATAGCCGGCGGTGCCCTCCTCGTTTTGGGTCTTGCCGAACTTGGCCGACACCCAGCCGGACAGGCTCGGGGCCTCGTCGTTGAGGAAGATGCCGCGGTACTTGGCCGACGGCTCGCCCTGCTCAAGGAGGAGATCGCCGGGGAAGGCCAGCCGGCTTTGGCGCGCGGGGACGCTGTCCGCCCACCAGACCCAGGGCGAAACGCCGATCATCTCGCTGATTTTATAGATGCCGTAGATGGTTCCGCGCTTGTCGCTGCCCGCGACGACCAGCGCGCGGTCCACGCCGTCAAGGGGCGCGTCCGCAACGGCCAGGAGGTAGCTCTCCCATTGGCCCCGGACCTTGGACACGTCGATTTTCCCCTCGCGGATCAGGCGGTCGATGACCGCGCTCCGGCCGATCGTGCCGGTTAGGACGGCCATGCCGGACAGCCGGGAAGCCTCGTTGACCATGGCCGGTTTCCGGCCGCCGACCCGCTCAATGTCGTCTTGCAGAGCCGTCAGCGCGAGGGCCGCGCCCTCCCAGTCGCCCTTGTCGATGTACAAGTCGGCGGCGCTGCCGCTCTCCAGCAGAATAAACTCGTCACAGATAGACACGGTACTCCCCCTCAGGCAAAGAATTAAAGACATTATATAACCCGGGAGAGGCGGGTGTCAACCGCGCAAAAGGGAAAAAGGCGGGACAGTTCACGCTTGACAGGGGACGGCTCTGTGTGGTATGGTATCTACGGGGAAAGGGGCGTCCTGACATGGAAAACGAGGTTTTACACCAGATCCTTGGGGAACTGAAGGGCATAAACGGCCGCCTGGAGACACTGGAGACCGGCCAAGCCAAGCTAGAGGCTGGTCAAGCCAAGCTGGAAGCCGGTCAAGCCAAGCTGGAGACCGGTCAAGCCAAGCTAGAGGCCGGCCAGGCCAATCTGGAGGCTGGTCAGGCCAAGCTGGAGGCCGGCCAGGCTAAGCTGGAAGCCAGCCAGGCCAAACTGGAAGCCGGCCAGGCCAAGTTAGAAGCCGGCCAGGCCAATCTGGAGGCCGGCCTGACCAATTTGGAGGCAGCCCAAGCCAAGCTAGAGGCTGGTCAGACGAATCTGGAGGCAGCCCATGCCAAACTAGAAGCCGGTCAAGCCAAGTTAGAAGCCGGTCAAACCAACATGTGGCAGGCGATTGTTGCGTTGCAGGAACGGCTGACGTTTGTCAATGACACATGCCTGAAAATGGAGATTGAACACGGGGAGAAGCTGGCGATCCTGTTAGACGTCACAGCAGGGCACACGGAGAAGCTGGCTGAGCATTCAAGAATCCTGGAACGGCTCGAAGAAAAAATCGACAGCCTGGATATCAAACAACTGGGACATACCGTACGGCTGGAGCGATTGGAAGCCGTGCGCTGACCCTGTCGTTGCTTTGCGCCCCGCCGTCCGGCGGGGCCTGTTTATTGAGGAGGTGTTCCCTGATGCCCGCCATCCTGACGGTGTTCACCGGCGGAACCATCGGATGCGCTCCGGCGGGGCCGGACGGAGTGCGCGATTTGCCCGCGCGGGCGGGCGGGACCTGGCGTGACTATGCCCTGACCGCGCGCTATGCCGAGGCGTATGGGGCGGGCGTCGCGTTTGAGACGATGGAGCCGCTGCGCGTGCTGAGCGAAAACATGACCGTTACCCACTGGAACACGCTGCTAGCCGCCCTGCGGGGCGTGGATTTCGCGCGCTATGCCGGGGTGGTGATGACCCACGGCACGGACAGCCTGGCGTATACCGCCGCGCTGCTGGGGGTGATGCTGGCGCATGTGCCCGTGCCGGTGGTGCTGGTCTCCGCCGACGCGCCGCTGGACGACCCCGCCTCAAACGGACACGCCAATTTTGCCGGCGCGGTCAAGTTTATTCTGGAAGCCGGAAAGCGCGGCGTTTACGCCGCCTGCCGCCAGGGCGGGCGGGCGGCGGACATCCTCCCCGCGGTCTTTCTGCGCCAGTCGCGCGCGTTTGAGGATACCTTCCGCTGCGCGGAGGGCGGGATTGACGCCGCCGTTTCGGACACGGACTATCTCTCCCGCCCGGGGGAGCTGAAGCCGTGCGTGCTGATGATCGAGCCGCATGTAGGGCTGGACTACGCGCGGTATCGCCTGGAGGGAGTCCGGGCCGTGCTGCACGGGCTGTACCACTCGTTTACCTGCTGTATGGAAGGGGAGGGGAGCGGCTCCGTGCGGTATTTGCTGGATGCTTGCCGCCGGGCGGGCGCGGACGTCTGGTTTGCCCCCTACCGGACCCCGGCGCAGCCGTATCCCTCCACCCGCACGCTGCAAGGCTTAGGGGCGCGCGTTCTGCCGGTCAGGACGCCGGAGCTGGCCTACGCCAAACTGCTGATTGCGTACAGCCTGTTTGAGGACGCGGGGGAGCGGGAGACGTTTTTGCGGGGGAGCTGACGGCATCAAGACAAGACGCCTGCCCGCGGGGGCGCGGAGCGGGGCGGCGGGGATAGCGCTGATTAGGGACGCAAGTAATCATGATGTTCCGTTATAAAATCCCGCCGCATATTTTTTTCATGTTTAGTCATGAATGATTGGGATAAATCCTCAGATGATACGCCGTAACAGGACATCAAATCAACAAAATACATGAGTACATCCGAAAGCTCTTCCATAAAATCGGAACGTACTTTTTCATCTTCCATAATCGCGCCAGCCCCGCGTTTTTTTATAATGGCAACGAGTTCACCCATTTCTTCATACATCCATAACAATGAAAAGTGTCCGTTTTCCGGAGTTATCGGCAGCCATTTATCCTTCATTCTGTTTTGTAAAGCGTTTTGCATATCAACAAGTTCGCTTATTTTTAAGTCTTTCATTATGTATCCCTCCTATATTCGTCTAATATAAATCTTCCGCGCAGCCGTTACACCCTTGTCAGGCACCCTATTATAACAGCGGGTGATGATGGTGTCAATTTAGAGTTTGTAGGGGCGGCAATCTGCCGCCCGTGGTTGCCGGTGGATGGATGATTACGGGTATGGTTGAATGCGCGGGCGCACGGAAAA
>WRLJ01000179.1 GCA_009777685.1 Oscillospiraceae bacterium
GCGGGGAGCCTTGTATTGATCGAATCGGAACACCTGCGGTATACGCCGAAGGAGTTTTCTCATCTTTTGGAAACCAATGGATTGCCCCTGTCCCGGCACGAGCTGGACGCCCTGTATGGACGCACGGAGGGGCGGCCTCTGGCCGCGGGCGCGCTGATCCAGGCGCGGGGCGCGTGGGACGCCGCCCGGGAGCTGCTGGGCAGGATTATCCGGGCCGAGGTGTGGGACAAACGCCGCGAGGACGAGCGGGAGTTCATGCTGCGGGTCGCCGTGGCCGACAGCCTGTATCCGGCGCTGTGTGACCGGATGTCGGGACGGGACGACAGCGCCGCGCTTCTGGAGCGTCTGCGCCGGGAGAATGTCTTTATCAGCGGGGACCCGGCGGGGGGATACCGCTTCCACGGGTTTTTCAAAGAATTTCTGCTCACCCAGGCCGCCTGCTCCAAGGTCATCTATCTGGAAACCGGGCGTTTGAAGGCCGCGAAGTGGTGTTACGCGCAAAAACGCTTTGACCGCGCGGCGGAATACTCCCTCCAGTGCGGGGCGCTGGCCCAATGCTCCCGCGCCCTGGGTAAGTGGATCGGGGCGGGCGCGTCCCTCCCGGAGCTGGCTTCCGTGCTGGAGAGGCTGCCCGCGTCCGCCAACCTCGCGCATAACCCGTGGCTGCTGTGCGCGGCGGCCTACGGGGCCTATCTCAGCGGGCGGCCCGAGGAGCAGCTGGCCTGTCTGGACAGGCTGCCCGGCGGGGGGCGCGGCCTTGTGCAGGATACGGCCGCCTTATTGAGACTGCTGGACCCCAGAAACCGTCTGGCCGAGACCCTGGGCCCGGCGGGCAGAGCCTTTGCGGCGGACGGCGGGCGGCTGGTTCCGTCCGTCACCCAGGGCTTTCCCTTCGTGCATCGCTCCTTCCGGGATTTCAGCGAGTTTGCGGCGATGGACGACGCGGCTGTCCGCGCCTATGCGGATACCCTGCCCCCCGCCGCCCTGCCGGTCATGCGCGCCGCCTATGCCGGGCTGTGCTATGAACGGAGCGACTATGGGCGCGCCCTGGAGCATATCCGGGCCGCCGCCGCCCTGATGGAAGAGGACGGCGAGTTGCCGCTGTCCGCCAAGCTGCTGGAGGCGGAAATCCGGTACGCGCGAAACGAACGGGCGGAAGGGGACCGGATGCTGCGAGACGCCGAACGTCTCGCCCAGGACGATCCGTTCCTCGCCCGCGGCGTCCGTGCCTTCCGGGCCAGGCGGCGCTTCCGGCAAAAGGACGCCGCCCTCGCCCGGGAATGGGTCAGGCAGCACGGCGCGCCGCTCTTTGAGCGCGCCGCGTTCTACGACGGGTACATTCATTTCACCACGGCCCGCGCCTTGCTTTGCGTCAACGAGCCGGAGCAGGCCCTGCTGCTGCTGGCCAAGCTGCGCAAGCAGGCGCGGCAGTACGGGCGTCCCCTGGATGCCGTCGAAACCGATCTGCTCTCCGCGATCGCCCATAACCGCTGCCGGCACGCCGCCCTGGCCCTGGACGCGATGGCGTCGGCCCTGCGGGGCGCGCGGGCGCACGGCTATACCGAGCTGTTCCTCGCCGAGGCCGCGGATATCTATGAACTCATCAACGAGATGTCCTTCCGCATGGCCCAAAGCGGCTCCGCCGGCGATGCGGACGGCGGTTTTTTGAACCGTTTGTGCGCGCGCGCGGGCAAAAAGCTGGGCAGAAGCGGCGTGATACAGATTTACCGGACCCAGCCTCCCGTCAAGCTGACCGGCAGGCAAGCGATGGCGGCCGGCCTGCTGGCGAAGGGATACAGCTATCAGGAGATCGCGGACGCCCTGAGCATCAAGCATTCCACGGCGAAATCCTATCTGCGGGAGCTGTACAACAAGCTGGGCGTCTTCAACATTGAAGGGGCGCTGGATAAACTCTATGAAATGCGTATCCTGCGGGAGGGATTGTGATGGACGGTTTTCTGCTCCGCAGGACCGGTCTGTTCAAAGCCATCACAGAGGGAAAGAAGCTGACCTTTATCTCGGCCCCCTCCGGGTACGGGAAAACGGCCGGCATGAGGCTTTGGCTGGAACACGCCGGCGTGGCCCCTTTGTTCATTTCCCTTTCCAAAGCCCATAACGACCTCGCCGCCTTTTCCCAAGCCCTCCCGCCCCTTGCGGAGGCGGCGGACCCGCCGCCGACCCCGCCGCAGCTGGCCGGGCGTCTTCTGGACATCCTCCCCGAAGGCGGCGCGATGGTCCTGGACGGCTTCCACTGGATCACCAATGAACAGATCATCGAGGCCGCCGCCCTGCTGGCCGAGCGGCTTCCTTTGGGATGCCGTATGTTTATTGTCAGCCGCACCCCGCTGCCGAGCCGGTTTGAACTGTTCCGCGTCAAGGGCTTGCTGACCTGCATTGACGCGGACGCTTTGCGCTTCGATGCGGAGGAGATTGTCTCCCTGGCGGAAATGGCGGGGAAACCGCTCTCGCCGGAGGACGGGGCGCGGGTCCGCGGCCTGACCGACGGCTGGCCCGCCGCGGTGCATACCTGGCTGACCGGCAAAATGCCCGCCGGCCGGGGCGGGCGGGAGCTGCTCTTTCAGTTCTTTGAGGACGCGGTTTGGAGTCCGTGCAAAAATGCCGTCAAAAAAAACATCCTGCTGGCCTGCGTGGTGGACGTCCTGACCCCGCCGCTGTTCACCGCGCTCACCGGCGAGGCGGACGGCGAGGGCTGGCTGGCGGAGATCTGCCGCGAAAACGCCTTTTTCAGCTGTATCCAAAGCGGCCGCTGCCGCTTCCACAGCCTGCTGCGGGAATTTTTGCGCGAAAAGCTGTCCGCCGCGGGGTTTTCCGCGCGGGAACAGTTCCTGAAGGCGGCTGAGTGGTATGAGCAAAACGATTTGCCCTATATGGCGGTTCGGTATTATCTGCTGGCCGAAGCGCGGGACAGGATATCCGCCCCGTTGCACGCCCTGTTCGCCCGCCGCCCGCAAAACAGCTCGGTGGAGGCCCACTATGCCGGCATCCGCGCGCTGACCCTTTCCGAGTTCCCCGACGCCGTCATACACAGCCACATTTTTCTGCTGCAAACGCGCGCGTGGGGCCATTATCTGGGCGGGGACGCCGCGCGGCTGTCCGCCGACATTGACAAGCTCAAAGAGCTGCTGGCCCACACAGACGACGAGGAGACCCGAAGCACCGCCGCCCTGTTCTGCGCGCTTGACCCCAGAAAGCCCCTGTCCTCGATCGTGCGGGAGCTGTACGCCGGCGGGCGCGAGTTCCGTCCCGCCGCGCTGGCGCACACCGCCTCCCACAGCCAAAACTTGCCCTTCTTCCACCGCTCCTGCCGGGACCACAGCGACTACGCCGGCGGCATGGAGGAAAAGCTCCGCGCCCTGCGCGTGACGCTTGGCCGGCTGGCGGGCCGGGAATACGACCTGCTCGAGCATTGCGTCCGAGCCGGGATCTACTATGAAAAGGGCGACCTGGAACGCGGCCTGTCCTCCGCCTCAAAGGCCGTCAGCGAGGTCAGCGGCGACATCCCGCCGGAAACCGCCTTCTGCGCGTATATAATCCTCGCCTCGGTCCTGTACGCGATGAACCGCGTGTCCGCCGCCGACGAAGTCATCGCGGGTCTCCGCGCGGACATCGAAAAGCGGGACAGCGGGTATCTGCTGCCGAATTTGCAGGCCTTCACCGTCAGAAGACGGCTGTACGCGGGCGATCAGGAGGCCGCCTCCGCCTGGCTGCAAAGCGGTCTGGGCGGCGCGGCGGGCGAACGGCTCGCGCTGTACAAAATCTACCGGTATTTCACGACCGCCAAAGCCTATATCGTAACCGGGGCGCTGGGCGAGGCCATATCGTATATCCAGAATTTGGCCGACCTGTGCGAGGCGTACAGCCGCCCGCTGGACCGGATGGACGCGCTGATCCTGCTGTCCGTCGCCCTGCGCAAACGAAAGCGCGTCAAGAAGGCGGACGAGGCCCTGGCCGGCGCGGTTGAAATCGCGCAGCAATACGGGTTTGTCCAGTCCTTTATTTTGGAGGGCGCGGAGCTGTCCGCCGAGCTGGGGCGGCTGTCCCACCGGCTTTTGCAGCCGGATTACCGAAATTGGCTGGACAGCGCCTTTGTCAAGGGCCTGTACCTGACGACGCTGCGCTCATCGCGGCAAGCGGACGCCGCCGCCCCCGCGGGAGGGGCGCGGCGGCTTTCGGAACGGCAGATGGAGCTGATCGGGCTGTTGGCCGAAGGCGACAGCTATCAGAGCATCTCTGAAAAAACGAACCTGAAGGTTTCCTCGGTCAAAACGCACCTCAAAGCCGCGTATCAGAAGCTGGGCGCGGTAAACCGGCGGGAGGCGGTGGAACGGGCGGCCGCCCTGGGAATCCTGGACGCCTGACTCATCGCCCCGGCGCGGACCGCCACTCGTCGATTTTCAGCCATTCCCCCTGCACCAAGCCATAGCGGACAAAATCATGCGGGTCTGTTCGCTTACAGCTCCGGCAGGC
>WRLJ01000180.1 GCA_009777685.1 Oscillospiraceae bacterium
CGAGGGCGGCCCCCTGAGCGCGGAATTGAATCAACCGTTGAGTTGTTTTTGGGATAACGGCGTATTGTATATTGCCGACACGACAAACAACCGCGTCAAAACCCTGACTGTCGATATCACTACATTTGAGGAGGCCGCGTTATGAAAAAGCTCATCTCTGTCCTGCTGACGGCGATGCTGGCCGTGCAGTTTGCCCTGCCGGCGGCTGCCGCCGAAACCGCCCGCACGATCACGATCTTCGAGATTTCAGGCCCGGACGTGACCATGACCAAGGGCACCGCCAAATCCTTCGCGGCGAAGGTCAACCTGAAGCTGGCTAGCGGCTATACCGTGACGACGGGCAAAAGCTCTTACTGCTGGCTGAAAATGGACGAAGCCTCGACCCTGAAAATGGACCAGAAAAGCAAGGTCCAGATCGGCAAGGCCTCGGGCAGCAAGCTGTCGGTTTCGGTGCTGAGCGGCGCGATATCGGTCAACGCCGCGCCGCAGAAGACGGGGCAGTCCATTGACGTCAAGGCCGGCAATTCGGCGCTGGCTATACGCGGCACCCTGTTTGTGGTCGAAAACCTCCCCGGCGACAAGGCGGTCATCACCATGCTGACCGGCAGCGGAGAGGTCAACGGCAACATTCTGCTGGCCGGGCAGGTCATGCTTGTGTACGACGATCAGGAAGACAAGGTTTTTGAAATTCTGGACTTTACTCTGGACGGCACCCTGAGCCTGGCCGTGCTGGAAACCCTGCTGGCGCACATCGACGATATGATCGAGGCCGGCGTGCTTGACGAGGGCGGCGCGGAGGAGATGACCGTGCAGATCGAAGAGCTGATCGAGGAAAAGGAAGAAGAGGAGAGCAGCGCCTCCGAAGAGCCGGTAGAGATTGAAACGGATGTCGCCCGCCCCGGCCAGACCGAAACGCCGCCGACGCCGACGCCTCCTCCCTCCGGCCCCCTGCCCGACCCCACGGTCGCGCCCACGGTCGCGCCCACGGTTGCGCCTACGTCTGCCCCGCCGCGGGCCATTGAGTATGACTTGGGCGGAATACCGTTGGAATATCGCTCCCTTGTTACTCTGGCCCCCCCACCTCCCCCGGGAGAGGTTGATGTGGACGCATCCTTCTCCGTTCCGGACCTTGTATTTGTTAATCCTGAAGCGGTCGCGCACTTTCCCGATTTTCAGTTTTATGGATGGACGACTACGCTGGAATGGCCGGACGACAATGTGCTTTATAAGGATACGGAGGTTACCATGCCGGCGGGAAACGGGCCGCTGACCCTGTATGTCCAATGGGGATTGGGCGCGCCGGTTTATGATGTGGATACCTTGCGGGCGATAGCGGACGAGCCGGACGGAAATTATAAACTGATGCGGGATATTGACCTTGGAGATATACCCAACTGGACGCCGATTGCTGACTTTAGGGGGTTGTTTGACGGAAACGGCAAGGAAATCCAAAATCTTACTCAAACCAGCGGGGACGCCGGCGGCCTGTTTGCAATGGTATCCCAAGAAGCGAGACCGTCCGCCCCCCCTTCCCAGGTGTACGATCTCGGGCTGACGGATGTGGATATCAGTGGTGTGACGACCGCGGGGGGCATCGCCGCGGAACTGAATGGCGGATGGATTAGAAGATGCTTTGTCACGGGAACCGTCACCGCGGCCAATGACGCGGGCGGCATCGCCGGCGTCATGAAGAACGGGATATCCATCGAAGCGAGGATTATAGACAGCTACACCGATTGCGATGTGGAGGCGACGGCCTTGTCGGGCAACGCGGGCGGCATCGCCGGGAGGATCGACGAGATTGGTTCTTTTGGGTCAAACCGGATTGAGATCTGCTATGTTCTGGGGAATGTGACGGCCTCGTCGGGCAACGCGGGCGGCATTGCGGGAAAGATGGAGAGGGGTTCCGAAATAGTTAAAACCGTCATGCTTGGCGCTGTGGTAACCGGTAGCGCGACTGCCGGCCGGATTGCCAGTTATGCAGCAGCCGAAGACAGTACCCCCCTTTCACCCTCAGTCAACGAAAGCTACAGCTGGGACGGCACAAAGGTAAATGGCTTTACGGTTAATCCTACGCCCTTCCCCGATCCGCATACCACCAGAGATGGCGGAAGCAAACCCTTGGAGGGGTCTAATGGGCTGAAAGATGAAGATTTTTGGACAGGGCTTGAGTTTGACCTTATTGAGCGGGAAATTCCTAATCCGCCCAATCCGGATATCGTGATTCCGTCTTTCTGGATTTGGAACGGTGACGCCGGCCCGCCGACGCTCAGACGCTTTGACTATGAACTGCCTGATAAGCCGGTGCCCGCGTGGCCTGATCCATGATGAACGCAAAACGCTGGAAATGGGCCGGCGCCGCCGCACTCGCGGCGGCGCTGGTCCTGCTGTTTGCCGTTGACGCGCTGTGGTATCTGGAGCTGAAGCTGACCGACGCGGTCTTTCAGCGCCCCTCGCAGACCGATCCGGACATCGTGGTCGTCGGCATCGACGACTACGCGCTGGAACGCTTCGGGCGCTATCAGGACTGGAGCCGCGAGCTCTTCGCGGAGGCGATCGGCATCCTGAACTCCGATCCGGACGCCCAACCCGCCGTCATCCTGCTGGACGTGCTGTTCACGGAAAGCGGCGCCGACCCGTTGGCCGACGCGGCGCTGGCCGACGCGGCGCGGCGGGCCGGAAACGTCATCACCGCCGCGGAGCTGCGCTACGGGCAGGACCGCAATCTGAACAAAACGGTCGCCGGGGTCAACCTGCCGTTTCCGGCGCTGGCGGAGGTCTCCGCCTACGGTCTGGCCAACGGCTCTCTGGACCGCGACGGGCATGTGCGCCACGCCCTGCTCTGGGACGAGTTCGAGGGACAGCGCTACTACAGCTTCGCGGCCCAGGTGTATTTCAGCCTCCATGGGGAGTACGGGGACCTCGCGGAGCGCAACAGGGAAATGTACATCCCCTACTACGGCGCGCCCGGAGACTATTACCAGTGGTCGCTGGCCGAGCTGTTTGATCCGGACTTCGACCCGGCCTTCTTCGAGGACTGCGTTGTGATGATCGGCGCGTTCACCACGGGCATGATGGACGCCTATTACACGCCGGCGGACCCGGAGGAGCAGATGAACGGGGTGGAGATACACGCCAACGCCATACAGGCCCTGCTGGAGGGCAATTTCAAGCGGGATGTTCCCCGCCCGATCCGGCTGGCGGGCTTCCTGCTGGTGACGGCGGCGGCGTTCGCGCTGATCGGGCTGCTGAGCGTCCGCGCGGCGCTGCTCGCGTGCGCGGGGCTGGCGGCGGCGCAGACCGCCCTTTCGGTCTGGCTGTACGATTTGGGCTTTGTGTACATGCTGCTCTATCCGCTCCTCGCCGTCGCGCTGATTTACCTGTATAAGGTCGTCTACAGCTATGTGACGGCGGTGATCGAAAAGCAGCGGGTGCGCGGCGTCTTTATGAAGTATGTGGACCCCGCTCTGGTCGACCGCCTGATCGAGTCGGGCGAGGCGGACTCCAACGAGGTGGGGGTCGTCCGGGACATCGCGGTGATGTTCGTGGACGTGCGCGGCTTCACCCCCATGACCGAGGCGCTGAAGGACCGCCCGGAGGTCGTGGTGCAGATTCTCAACGAGTATCTGGAGCTGACCTCGGCGGCGGTGTTCGACAACGGCGGCAGCGTGGACAAGTTTATCGGCGACGCGACGATGGCGCTCTTCAACGGCTTTGTCCCCCTGGACGACTATGTGTACAAGGCCGTCAAGGCGGCCCGGGATATGGTGTGCGGCGCGGCCCGCGTCAACGCGTCCGTCAAGGAGAAATACGGCGTCGACATCGGCTTCGGCGTGGGCGTCCACTGCGGCGGCGCCATCGTGGGCAACCTCGGCCCCGCGTTCCGGAAGGATTTCACGGCCATCGGCGACACGGTCAACACGGCGGCCCGCCTGGAGTCCAACGCCCTGCGCTCGCAGGTGCTGATCAGCCGGGCGGTTTGCGACCGGCTGGAGGGCCGCCTCAAGGCCGTCTCAATCGGGGAAATCCCGCTGAAGGGCAAAAGCGAACGCCTGGAGGTATTCGCGGTGGACGATATAGAGTAAACTTCCCCCGCGGGAAAACGGGATTTCCGGGGAAATCTAGTAAAAGGAGGCGGCCCGATGTCAGGCTCTGATTTTACCGTAACCTTTTCCGGCGTGGGCGGCTCATGCGCCATGAGCGGGCCGTCGCGGCGGCGCTACGGCTCCAACACGCCCTGCGTGTCGGTGCGGGCCGGCGGGCGGCGCGTCCTTCTGGATATGGGCACCGGCGCCGCGCGGCTGCGCGATATCGAGGCCGCGGATATTCTCCTGTCCCATTTCCATTACGACCACATCGAGGGCATCCCTTTTTTCAGCCCCTTTTTTACCGGCGGGGGCTTTTATATTTACGCCCCCCCGCCCGGGGGGGGGAGGGTCCGCGCCCCGCCGTCCGGCCTGGTGACCCGGCCCTTCCTGCCCGCTT
>WRLJ01000181.1 GCA_009777685.1 Oscillospiraceae bacterium
CTTCCCCACCCCCGCAATTTTCCTCGCAATCTTCGCAGTCGCACCCGCCGCCGTTGCCGCCGCCAGGACCTTCGCAGCAGTCACAGTCGCACTCTTCGCCACACTCGCAATTTTCCTCGCAATCTTCGCAGTCGCATCCGCCGCCGTTGCCGCCGCCAGGACCTTCGCAGCAGTCACAGTCGCACTCTTCGTCGCACTCGCAATTTTCCTCGCAATCTTCGCAGTCGCACCCGCCGCCGTTGCCGCCGCCGGGACCGTCGCTAACTATTACTTCACAACTATCCTCAAAGTCGCCATCCTTCGTTGTGACTGTAATGGTTGCGGTCCCTTCACTTACCGCGGTAACAAGGCCATCTTCCACCGTTGCAGCCGCTGGATTACTACTGCTCCATGTAACTGCTCGATTATCCGCGTTGGCGGGCGATATATTTATACCGAGTTGTATATCATCCCCAACCGTGAGTGTTATTTCTTCCTCTTCGTCTATTTCTACGCCGGTGACAGAGACGCCAATTTGAATAGCGACTGCCTGCGGGCCAGGACCCGCAGTTATCGTAACCTTTTCATTTTTTTCGGCATTTGCCCAACCTTCTTCACTAAATGTCTTAACCACGTCAATCTCCGCGAGCCCCGCGGGAAGCCAAATGTGTACTTTTCCGTTAGCGTCGTTGTGGCTTGTTCGGGCTGTGTAGCTGCCGACTGTGACCACCGCGCCGTCTATCGGGTCACCGCGCCACGTTACCGTCACATCCACGCGGCGGCGAGCGAAATCCGCGCCGTCTATGCTGTCCGCGAGAATGGAGCCGCCGGTGATGGCGGTGGCACCAACCGCTGTACCAACCGCTGAACCGATGTCTTGCGGTTGGCCCATGTATGGAGCTCCTCTTTGGGCAGTGATGATCCCGCCGCTGATGTTAATCGTGCTTCCAGTTCCTGAGGGAGCGCCTGTGTTATATCCGCCGCCAATCCCTGCCCCCGCTTGTCCTCCTGTTGCGGTAACCACGCCGCCAGTGATGGTCACTGTACTGCCATTGCCTCCTTCGGCACTCCATCCGCCTCCAATTCCCGCTCCGCCGCCGCCGCCTGTGGAGGTGACATGACCACCACTAATCTGAATACTACCGCTATATCCTCCACGGCCGCCGCCAATTCCTGCAGCATTTGGAGCGCCTTGGGAGACAACCGTTCCACCTGTTATTATCAGTGTGCCGCCGTTTTCCCCAGAACCGCCGCCAATTCCTGCACCACCTGCAGCCCCTATGGCCTTGATAGTACCACCTTCGATTTTCAGCGTTCCACTTGAAGTGTTTATAGCCGCTCCATTGTTATCTGCTGCCGTAGTTCTCTCATTGGTAACGGTAAGCGTTCCCTCACCTTCTTCGCTGCTGTCCTGAATGGTAAGCGTTACACCACTCGCAATCTTTATGCCGTTGAATTGACTTGTTATTGTAAGGTTTTTTCCATTCAAGTCCAGGGTCATACTTCTTGAAATCGTCAGCTGTTTATTTTTTATGTCAATATCTTCCGCTAATATGGCATCCCCACTGCCCGTACTGTCTGCAATCGCTTGCAGTTCGTCTGCATCCTCAACATTCCCCACCGCCGCCGAGGCGACAATCTCCTCCGACGAGGCCCGGATGAACACAAATACATCCACCCGAATCAACGGCAGTGCAACGCCGTCCGCAAGAACGTAGCCCTCCGGCAATTCGGGTGTAAAGCTATAGGTAACACACTCGCCGCCGTCATATTCCGGACGGGAATGCCATGTCACGCCCCCGATGGTCCCGGCCTCCGCCGATCCGTCGTCCCCCAAAAGAAACGCCCGCAGGGTTTCGGGCAGCGCCAGCTCCTCCAGCGCCGTTCCGAAATTCACAAACTGCGTTTTCACGCTGTCCGCCAGCGGCTCAAAGCCCATGACCATTTTGCCCGCCGGCGCAGGCGCGGCGGCCCGCACACCGACCGGCAACAGAACGGCGACCAGCGCCGCGGCCAGCAGCAGGGCCATAACCCGTCTCGCGTTTATGCTCCGCAGGCGCATATTTCGTCACACAATCCTTCACACGACCCGTCACAAGGGCCATCACAGAGTCCATCAGAACAATCGCATTCGGCGCCGGAATCATCGCCCGCAGGTTCGTTGACCACGATGTTCAGCGTGGCGGTCAGCTTGCCGGCCGGGGCGTAAACCTTGGCCCTTCCGTTTTTCGGCGTCGCCGTAACCGTGACCGCGACGGTATTTCTGCCCTTCAATTCTTCCTTCGGGATGCTGACCGCAATCACCGGATCATGAGCGGCGCCGGATACCTCCGCATCACCCAATGAGCTGTCCACGGTAAAATTAGCGGCATCGAAGCCGGCCAACTCCCCCGCTTTCACAGAAAGCACAAACTCGTTACTCTCCGTCTCTTCAACCGTCGCGTCCTTATCCTCGATCCGAACCAGATACGGCTCGTACTCAAGCGGGGCGGCGACCGTCGCGGACAGAATGCCGTTTTGGGGCTTTTTGGATTCCGGATCCCTTACGCCCCAGGTGATATTCAGCGTACCCGGCTTGGAAGCGGCAAAGCCGACATACCCGTTTTTCTTGTCGGCCCGGGCGGTGTTTTTCAGACGGGCCGGGGCGGTATAGGCGGATTGGAACCACGGGCTGACGCCGTATTTGCCCCTCTCGCTGTCATAGACCACGATATCCCGGCGTCCCCGGATCCTGACCCTGTCCGTTTTGAGCAGGGTTTCGGTCAGGATGGCGCGCGGGGCCAGCGTAAGGGTCTGCTTGACGCTGGCGGGTCTGGTGGCGGTCGCCGAACGCCAGAACGTCACGGTCGTCTCGGTCTCGTCGAGATAGCTCTCCAGCAATATGGGCGTTTGGGCCTCCTCCCGGGACAGGCCGACCAGGCTTTTCCCTTCCTCGGCCAGATACCCGCCGGGCGTGCTTTCCGCCCGATTCTCCAAATCGGCGACATCCGCGCCGAACACCATCGTCATCCCGTTTCTCAGCTCGATGATCTCCTTGCGGTAGTTGACCTTTACCTTCGGGGGCTTGCGCTGATTCAACACCTGTATCTTGCGCTCTCTGGAGGCCGGGGTAAAGGAGCCGTCGGCCTCCTCCTTGGCCGCCAGCTTGAGACGGTAGGTTTGTGTCTTGATCTTGCCCTGCTCCACGGCGACCGCGAGGCCGTCGCTGCGGTTCGAGTCGCCGGTGACAGGAAAGCGTCCGAACGTATGGCCGGTCGTATCATCAAAAATCCAATCGCTTTTATCGGCATTTTTTACATATTCCTTACCAACGACGGTTGCGTTTTTTCCGTCCTTGGCCCAAGCGATGCGTAGATTGTCGCGGACGACGGCGGCCTCGGCGGAGTGATCGCCCCTGTCGACCAGCGTCCAGGCGCCGGTGGTCGCGCCGGTGGCGTCCGCCAGCAGATTATACGAAATCAGCAGCCGAAACGGAGCCTTGGGGGCGGGGTTAATCCGGCTGAAGGTCAGCAGCACGGCGGCCGGCTCGTCGCCGCTGCCGGCAAAGGGGGCCTTGCCCCTGGCGTTCATCCTGTCGGTCAGAACCAGCGTGCCGCCCCGGCTGAACAGGGACTTGACGGCCCGGGGGGTCGGGGCGCCTTTTTTCCATCGGGCCCCGCCATTCAGCGAGTAGCCGGCGATGTTGAACGGGGGCGCCTCTTCATCGGGCTTCAGCAGTTCGTTGGTGAGGTCCAGCACCCAGGGGGCGGACGGCGGGAGCGGCGGAGCCACGGAACCGGCCGCTGTGGCCGCGGGAATAATAAGGATGTCGTCGTCGCCGGGCGGCATAATGCCCGGCTCCCAGGGGATATTGGGGTAGACATTTGTCTGTCCCATAAGCCAGTTTGCTCCATTATCCTCGGTGACAAACGCAAGCCAATAGTTTCCTCGATCAGGTTTACTCATCTCAAAGATAAACTCTTTTTCCATTCCATCGGCGATTATCTGATTTTTAATTGCGGCATTCATTCCATTTTTGGGAGTAGAAAAGAAAGCTCCATCCTCAAGATCAACAATGCAAGTGATATGTGTACCGGAATCCGGAGCAGAAAAATATTTCACCGTGACGAAGACCGCCTCATCACTTCTATCATTGTCTACACTAACTGCAATAATGTAATACGCCCGTGCCGCCGGCATAAATCCCACAGCAAGGGCCAGCGCGATCAACAGCGCCAGCGGGATTTTCAGGCGGTTCATGCAATTCCCTCCTCTATGGCCGGTCGGCAAAATGCGTACAACTTGAGCTATTATACTGTATCGTATATTATAGCACACGCAATAAGGGGGTGGCAAGTAAAATTCACAAAAAAATCACAAATCCGACGAAAGGCGGCCCGTGTTTCCACAGCCCGCCCCCTCAGCTCTGTGTGACCGCGGACATAGCGGCTACCCCATATTCCCCGCGTATACATACCGCAAATGCCGCCCG